>JAEUNH010000215.1 GCA_016791205.1 Rhodocyclaceae bacterium
ATGGCGGAAATGTTCGGCAAGAGCGCCGGCTGCTCGAGCGGCCGTGGCGGCTCGATGCACCTCTTCGACGCCGCCACGCGCTTTTTCGGCGGCAACGCCATCGTCGGCGGCGGGTTGCCGCTGGCGGCCGGCTTCGCCCTGGCCGACAAGCTACAAAACCGTCGCGCCGTCACCGCCTGCTTCTTCGGCGAGGGCGCCATGGCCGAGGGCGCCTTCCACGAGTCGATGAACCTCGCCGCCCTGTGGCAGCTGCCGGTGCTGTTCTGCTGCGAGAACAACCTCTACGCCATGGGCACGGCGCTGGCGCGCTCGGAAGCGCAGACCGACCTGTGCGCCAAGGCGTCCAGCTACGCCGTGCCGACGCTGAAGGCCGACGGCATGGACATCGTCGCGGTGCACGAGGCCATGAAGCTCGCCGCGGTGCACGTGCGCGACGGCCTCGGCCCCTTCTTCCTGGAACTGCAGACCTACCGCTTCCGCGCCCACTCCATGTTCGACCCCGAGCTCTACCGCGACAAGGCCGAGGTGGAGGAATGGAAGACGCGCGGCCCGCTGCACACCTTCTCGGCGCGACTGAAGGCGGAGGACAAGCTGACGGAAGAGGAATTCCTCGCCCTCGATGCCAAGGCGAACGCCGAGGTGCAGGCCTCGGTGGATTTCGCCGAGGCGGCTGCGTGGGAACCGGTCGAGGATTTATTGAAGGACGTGCACACGCCATGAAGATGACTTATCGCGAAGCCATCCGCCAGGCGATGCACGAGGCGCTCGCCGCCGATCCGCGCGTCTTCCTGATGGGCGAGGACGTCGGCAAGTACGGCGGCACCTACGCCTGCTCGAAAGGCTTCCTCGAGGAATTCGGCCCGGAGCGCATCCGCGACACGCCGCTCTCCGAGTTGGGCTTCGTCGGCGCCGGCATCGGCGCGGCGCTGGGCGGCCTGCGCCCCGTCGTCGAAGTGATGACGGTGAACTTCAGCCTGCTGGCGCTCGACCAGATCGTGAACACCGCGGCGGCGCTGCGCCACATGTCGGGCGGGCAGTTCTCGGTGCCGCTGGTGCTGCGCATGGCCACCGGCGCCGGCCGCCAGCTCGCCGCGCAGCATTCGCACAGCCTGGAGAACTGGTACGCGCACATCCCCGGCATCAGGGTGCTGGCGCCGGCGACGATCGCCGACGCGCGCGGCATGCTCGGCCCGGCGCTGGCCGATCCCGACCCGGTGGTGATCTTCGAGCACGCCCAGCTGTACAACCTGGAGGGCGAGCTGCCCGAGGACTGGCGCTGCGACATCGCCTCGGCGGCGGTGCGCCGCCAAGGCGCGGACATCAGCCTGATCACCTACGGCGGCTCGTTGCCGAAGGCGCTCGCCGCCGCCGAACAGCTCGCCGCCGAGGGCATCAGCGCCGAGGTGATCGACCTGCGCGTGCTGCGGCCGCTCGACACCGCGACGATCGCCGCCTCGCTGCGCAAGACGCACAAGGCGGTGGTGGTCGACGAAGGCTGGAAGAGCGGCAGCCTAGCGGCGGAAGTGATGGCGCGCATCCTGGAGGACTGCTTCTTCGACCTCGACGCGCCGGTGGCGCGCGTCTGCAGCGAGGAAGTGCCGATCCCCTACGC
>JAEUNH010000256.1 GCA_016791205.1 Rhodocyclaceae bacterium
CATGGCGATTGCCTCCTCCTCGAATTTGTCGGTACGGCCGGATTGCCCGCCGCTCTTGTAGTAGGCGAACGATAGGCCGCAGCGCCGGGAGGGGCAATCAGGATGTTTACTTAGTACCCCTGCGGATGTTCCTGATTGAACGAAGTGGCAGGGGGGCTAGACTGGCCGGGCCATCAACGCTCCGGAGACCCCCGCTTATGGCTGAAACGATCCTTACCGCCCGCCCCGGCCCGGCCGAACGCCTGCGCCGCTACCTGCGCCTGACCAAGCCGCGGGTGAACACCCTGATCGTGTTCTGCGCCGTCATCGGCATGTTCCTCGCCGCCCCGGGGATGGTGCCGCTGCAGGCGCTCTTCGCCGGCACGCTCGGCATCGCCCTGGTGGCCGGCGCCGCCGCCGCCATGAACTGCCTCATCGAGCAGGAGATCGACGCCGTGATGGCGCGCACGCAGGGACGCCCGCTGCCGCGCGGGGAAGTGAATTCGCTGGAGACGCTGCTGCTCTCCGGTGTGACCGGCGGCATCGGCCTGACGCTGTTGAACGTCTTCGTGAATCCCTTCACCATGTGGCTGACCCTGGCCACCTTCGTCGGCTACGCCATCGTCTACACGGTGATCCTGAAGCCGCGCACGCCCCAGAACATCGTCATCGGCGGTGCCTCGGGCGCCATGCCGCCGGTGCTGGGCTGGGCGGCGGTGACCGGACAGGCGCCGGGCGAGGCCTGGCTGCTGTTCCTCATCATCTTCGTGTGGACGCCGCCGCACTTCTGGTCGCTGGCGCTGTATCGCGCGCACGAGTACGCCGACGCCAAGCTGCCGATGCTGCCGGTGGTGTACGGCCGCGAATACACGCTGCGCTGCATCTTTGCCTACACCCTGGGCCTCGCCGCGGTGACGCTGATGCCCTTCGCCATCGGCATGAGCGGCTGGCTCTACCTCGCCGCGGCGCTGGTTCTCGACGGCATCTTCATCGCCCACGCCTGGCGTCTCATGCGCCGCTACAGCGACCGCGCCGCGCAGGCCAGCTTCCGCTGGTCGATCACCTATCTCTTCCTGCTCTTCGCCGCGCTGCTGGTAGACCACTACCTGGCGTAAAAGTCAGCCTTGGCGGGGCGGCGCACTTCCCTCCGCGCCGCCCCGCTTTCTTTTTCAGGCGGCCTGGTTCTGCATCGCCAGCTTGACGAGGTCGGAGATCGACCGCGCGTGCATCTTCTCCATCACCTTGGCGCGGTGCACCTCGACCGTCTTGGCGCTCAGGCCGAGGGCATTGGCGATGGCCTTGTTGGACAGGCCCTCCACCACCAGGTCGAGCACCTCGCGCTCGCGCGGCGTCAGGCTGGCGAACAGCGCGCGCAGCTGCGAGCGCTGCTCCTCCTTGCCGCGCTGGCCGGCGTCGTGGGCGATGGCCCGCTGGATGCGGTCGAGCAGGTCCTGGTCGTTGAAGGGCTTCTCGACGAAGTCGAAGGCGCCGGCCTGCACCGCCCGCACCGCCATCTGCACGTCGCCGTGGCCGGTGATGAAGATGATCGGCGGGTGGTAGCCGCCCCGCGCCGCCAGGCGCTCCTGCAGTTCCAGGCCGCTCATGCCGGGCATGCGCACGTCGAGCACCAGGCAGCCGGGCTTCGACGGATCGTAGCCGTCGAGGAAGTCCTGGGCCGAGGCGAAGGTCTCCACCTGCAGCCGCACCGTCTCGATCAGCCAGCGCAGGCTGCGGGCGACGGCCTGGTCGTCGTCAATGATGAAGACTGTAGCGTCGCTCATCGCGTCTCAGCAGGGTCGGGATGCGCTGCAGGGTGAAGCGGAAGGTGGCGCCGCCGCCCGCCCGCGACTCGGCACGGATGCTGCCGCCGTGCGACTCGACGATCGAGCGGCTGATCGACAGGCCCATGCCGACACCCTCCGGCTTGGTGGTGAAGAACTGGTCGAAGACCTGGTCGATGACGGCGCCGTCGATGCCGGGTCCCGTGTCGATGACTTCGACTTCGACGGCGTCCTCGCCGTGCGGCACGGTCCGGATCACGACCTCGCGGCGCAGGGTGCGCGTCTCGGCCATCGCCTCCATGGCATTGCGCACGAGGTTGCAGATCACCTGTTCGACCATGATGGAATCGGCCCAAACCCGGGGTTGCTCGGGCGCCAGCTGCAGGGTCACGACCGTTTCATTCTGGCGCGCCTCGTGCTCGGTGAACTTGACCACGCTGCGCACCACCAGGTTGATGTCGACGGCGGTCATCCGCGGCTCGCTCTTGCGGACGAAGTCGCGCACGTGGCG
>JAEUNH010000270.1 GCA_016791205.1 Rhodocyclaceae bacterium
GCTCCCCCGCAACGCATCGGGAGGGGGATTGGTGTAGAATGCGCGCCTCCGGAGAGGTGGCAGAGTGGTCGATTGTACCTGACTCGAAATCAGGCGTAGGTGTAAGCCTACCGTGGGTTCGAATCCCACCCTCTCCGCCAATATTTCCGGGAAAAAACAGCCGGCTATCAGCCGGCTTTGTTTTTTCGGGACATTTTCCAACGAGAGGCGCGCCTCGAACTTGGCGATCTCCGCCCCGTTGTCGGCGCGGGGCGGCCTGCGCGCATGGTGCTCACGGGGACATCAGGCCGTTATCTCTTCCGGAAACCCGGGACAGACCACAATTTATTTTGCATAGCCCCACACCTTCCCAGCAAAAGTCAGTCCCTGTAGCACGGCGATCAGGGGCGAGAGAAGCCGATGTCGAACTGAATAGGTTTGTTTGAAGAGAGAAGTTCCCGCCCACCCGCCTTGCGACGAGTAGCTGCTGAGAATAAGGCCCGCTGATCGCGGCCCTTCGTTTGTGTGGCTAACCGAAGCACTGCGTGGTGACCTCGCGCAGCGCGCGCAGATCGGCGGCCGAAAGCGCCCCCAGCGTGCGGATGACGAGCCCCTGCTCGATGGTCGCGAAGACGGGTTTCAGCACCGAAGGCTTGATGAGGCCGGCGGCCTGCCAGTCATTGACAAGTGCCTCGCCGAAACCAAGGGGTGTGCGCACCTGGCTGGTGATCGCCATGATGACCAGATCGCGCCGGCCGGCGTGGTAGCTGCTGGCGGAGACGATGACCGCCGGCCGTTTCTTCGTCCCCGACTGATCGGTGAACGGGAACGGCACCAGCACCACCTCGCCGAAGCAGTGCGCCATCGTCACAGCCGGTCGTAAGCCGCGTCTTCGTCGTTCTCCCACACCGCCGCGAAGCTCGCCTCGCTGGCGCGGGCGGCACCCTGCGTGAGGCGCTGTTCATCCTCGCGCGTGCGCAGGAAGTCGACGAAGTCCTCGACCTCTGCCAGCCGCTGCGGCGGCAATTGCCTGATCTTCTCGATCAACACCTGTTCGGTTGCACTCATGATTCGGGCTCCAGTGGGCTGAGTTTAACGGCTGCCGCCTGAGCGAGCACGTGAAGACTCCTCGCTTTTTCGATCCAATTCAAGGCAGAGGCTGATGCAATTGTGCCATGGCGAACTTGACTGAGGGATTCCAATGGCCCCTCGGTGTCAGGCGGCCATCACTTCCGGCCGAACCCTGGCCAGCCGCTTCACCGTGTCGGGATACTTGGCAACCAGGCCAAGCAGCACCTTGGCCGGCCCTGTCGGTTCCGCCCGGCCCTGTTCCCAGTTTTCCAGGGTACGCTTCGACACGCCCAGGGCGGCGGCAAATTCTGCTTGCGACATCCCGGAGCGAAAACGCGCCGACAGCAGCGCCCAGCGCGGACCGCTCAGGATTTCTTCTCTTTCAACCTTGCCACCTGGCAGTTCGATGCACCGACGCACCTTGCCATCTGGCAGCATTTCGATCGTTGTCCTGCGCGCCCAGCGGCCGGCCTTCAGGTCACGCATCGACTGAAGCAGTTCCGCGCCAATGTCGCGCTTGGCGTCCCGCGCCCGCAGCGCCTTTTCAGTCATCTTCGCCATGTTCCATTTCCTCCTTGATTGCCTTGAGCACGTGGCCGGGTATGGCGTCCCTTGCGCTCTTGGCATAGATCACCAGCATCAGCATCTGCCCGGCCCTGGTGCGGACGAAGTAGCAGACCCGCACGGCCCCCTGACTTGCCGGAGCCCTGGCGGCCCCAGCGCAGTTTTCGCACTCCGCCGGAACCCCGGATGAGGTCACCGGCTTCGGGGTGCTCGCAGAGATATTCCTGCAGGGCCAGATACTCGTCGTCCGCGAGGTAGTCGGACAGGTATTTCGAGAACAGCGGGGATTCGATGAACTCGAATTGCATCGAGACATTATACGCACGCAGCGTATATGGTCAAGGAGAGGATGCAACGCTGGCGCCGGGAAGTCCGAAGATCAGTGAGTATGAATCCCACCCTCTCCGCCACCACGGGGGCTTTCGCCCCCTGAATGGCCGGCGTGTTACTTCTGCGCCGCGGCGGTCTCGCGCACGATCAGCCAGCGGCCGTCGATGCGCTCCCATTCGAGGGTCTTCTGGATCACGTCCCGGTACTGCTCCGAACGGTAAGCCTGCTTGAAGGCGGTGCTGGCGTGGCCGGCATCCTTGACGACGAGCTTGATGTCGCGGAGGTCGAGCGAGATTTCGCCGGCGCGGGCCAGCGCCTGCCGGCGTTTGGCGGTCCAGGCCGCGCGGGGGCTGCCGTCGGCGGGGACGAAGGCGGGGGCATAGGCGTCCAGATAGGCCTGCACGTTGCGGCGGATCCAGGCGTCGCTCCAGGCCTTGAGCGCTTCGGCGACTGCGCGCTCGGCGGGAACCTCGGCGGTCGGGGCGGCGGCAGCGGCCGGCTGGGCCGGCGGCGAGGGCGGAGCGAGTTCCTTGAGCAGTTCCTGGGCGCGGGCGTTGAGCGAGGCCTTGTCGGCGACGTAGAGCTGCGGGTTGTCGGGCGGGCAGTTCTCCGGGGCTTCCTCGCCGGCGGCCCACAGCTCCGGTTCTGGCGGCGGCGGATCGCCGGCGCGGGAGACGCCTAGGGTGGCAAGCAGCTTGCCGAGGCCGGCATGGGTGCGCACGTAGGCGATCGCCAGGTCGTGCTCGGCGTTGCTGTAGGCGCGCCGCGACTGGAACAGCTCGTTCTCGCTGTCGAGGAGGTCGAGCAGGCTGCGCTGGCCGATGTCGAACTGCTTGCGGTAGGCGTCGCGCGCCTTTTCGATGGAGAGCTGGTGCTGGTCGAGGTAGCCCAGCTGCTCGGTCAGCTTGCGGGTGTCGTTGAAGGCGATGGCGACGTTCTGGCGGATGTCGCGGCAGGTCTTGTCGCGGACGTCCCGGGCGACGTTGTGCTGCTCGGCGTACTGGCGCGAGCGGGCGAGGTCGGAGAGGCCGTTGAAGAGGTTCCAGCTGAGCACCACTTCGGCGCTGCTGGATTCGTGCTGGCCGGCGTAGCCGTTGAGGTTGTGGCCGTGGTCGCGCTTCAGGCGCAGGTCGAGGCGGGGCTGGTAGGCGGCGTCGCGCACGCGGGCGGCGGAATGGGCCGAGCGGACGTTCTCGATGGAGGCCAGCAGGGCCGGGTTGCCGCGCTGGGCGGTGCTCATCGCCTCGGTCATGTCCTTGGGCATGCCCTGGGTGAGGTTGGACAGGGTCTGCATCTCCTTGGGCGGCTTGTCGCCGACCACCCGCATGTAGCGGGCGCTGACGTCGTGCAGGTTGCTGGTCTCGGTGAGCAGGTTGGCCTCGGCGAGCGCCAGGCGGCCGGCGGCCTGCTCGAGGTCCACACGCCGGCCGACGCCGGCCTGCACCTTCTTCTGGATCTGCTCGAAGACGGAGCGGTGCTGGACATAGTTCTCCTCGGCCAGCGACACCAGCCGGCGGTAGCGCAGTACGTCGATGTAGGCGCGGGCGGCCTCCTGGGCGGCGCTCTCGGAGGCGTCCTGCAGCTCGAACAGGCGGACGATCAGGGCGTGGTCGAAGCGCTTGACTTCGTTGCGCGTGGCGAACCCGTCATATAGCATCTGGTTCAGGGTCAGGGTGGTCGACCGGCGGGTATAGTCCTTGTTCAGGAGCGGGTCGTCGCGATGGTCCCGGCCCTTGCTGGAAGAGAGGTCGAGGCGGGGCAGGTAGCCGCCGAAGGCGGCGTCGCGCTCGCCCTGGGCGGCCTTGTAGGCGTGCCAGCGCTGCAGCACTTCGGGATTGGAGAGCACGGCCTTCTCGGCGGCGGCCTTCAGCGTCAGGGCCTGGGCCTGCGCCAATAGCGGGCTCAGGGCCAGGCACAGTAGGATGCTGCTGCGTAGCATTATTAGTCTTCTCAACAAGATATACGTGTTCTCGCAGGGTCGAATGATATCCCGGATAGGGCCGGACGGTCTATTGTGCGCTCGCCTCGCCGCCCGCCTGGCCGCCTGCCTGGCCATTGCGCTGTGCTGCCACTTCACACTGGCCGATGTCGAGCGGATGCTGGCGAGCCTGCAGCGGCTCGGCGGCGCGGTCTCGACCTTCAACGACTGGCGCAAGCTGGTGGAGGACAGCCGCCCGGCGGCGGCTCCCGAGAAGCTCAAGCGCGTCAACGAGTTCTTCAATCGGCGGATCCAGTTCCTCTTCGACGACGCCCAGATCTGGGGGCAAAGCGACTATTGGGCGACGCCGCTCGAGACCCTTTCCAAGGGCAAGGGCGACTGCGAGGATTTCACCATCGCCAAATATTTCACGCTGCTCGAAGCCGGCCTGCCCAACGACAAGCTGCGGCTGATCTACGTCAAGGCCCGCATCGGCGGGGCGGCCAGTTCGGTGACCCAGGCCCACATGGTGCTGGCCTATTACAGCGAGCCCGATGCCGAGCCGCTGATCCTCGACAACCTGATCACGGACATCCGGCCGGCCTCGCGCCGCCCCGATCTGCTGCCGGTGTTCAGCTTCAACAGCCAGGGCATATGGTCGAATCCGACAGCAAGCGGCATGCCAGTGTCGACCGGCGTCGGCAGACTGACCCGCTGGCAGGATCTTTTGAACCGGGCGAAGGCCGAGGGGTTCGAATTTTGAGGAATAGTTAACGCCGACCTTGTCGGAGGGAGCACGATTATGTCGATGTACCGTCAACTCTGGCTGGCCATCGTCGTCAGCATGCTGATCGCGCTGGCCGGCAGCCTGCTCGCCTCCTCGCTGAGCGCGCGCAGCTATCTTTCCGAGCAGCTGTCGATGAAGAATACCGACAACGCCGCCGCCCTGGCGCTCTCGCTCAGCCTGCGGAACCCGGATGCGGTGGAGGTGGAGCTGGCGGTGGCGGCCCTCTTCGACAGCGGCCACTACGAGCTGATCCGGGTCACCGACCCGCTCGGCAAGGTGATGGCCGAGCGGCAGATTGCGCCGGGCGACCCGGGCGCCCCGGCCTGGTTCGCGCGCCTGCTGCCCATCACCTCGATCCCCGGGGTGGCGCAGATCAGCAGCGGCTGGAAGCAGTTCGGCACGGTGCAGCTGGTGAGCCACAGCCGCTTCGCTTACGAGGCGCTGTGGAAGAGCGTCTGGGAGCTGGCCGGCGCGCTGTTCGTGGCGACGCTGGTGGGCGGCTACCTCGGCACCCTGATCCTGCGCCGCCTGCGC
Organism: Rhodocyclaceae bacterium; assembly: GCA_016791205.1. GTDB lineage: Bacteria > Pseudomonadota > Gammaproteobacteria > Burkholderiales > Rhodocyclaceae > Desulfobacillus. The sequence continues at coordinate 5,184 of JAEUNH010000270.1, forward strand.
GCGCCGCTGCTGGCGGTGATCGGGCAGGCGCGGGCGATCAGCGAACGCCGCTTCGAGGCCATCGATGCGCCGCGGGTGCCGGAGCTGAGCCAGCTGGCCTCGGCGATGAACGCCATGGTGGGGCGCCTGAAGGGGATGTTCGAGGAGGAAGCGGCCCGCCTGGAGTCGGTGCGCCGCGAGGCCAACTGCGACGCCCTGACCGGGCTGGCCAACCGCGGCCACTTCCTGGCTCGCCTGCACCAGGCCCTCGAGGCGGAAGATTCGCGCGGCATCGGCCTGGTGCTGCTGCGGGTGGCCGACCTGGCCGGGATCAACCACCGGCTCGGCCGGGCCGCCACCGACGAGCTGCTGAAGCGCTTCGCCGCCGCCCTGCAGGCGGCCGAGGCGCCGGCGGAGAGCCTGCTGGCGCGCCTCAACGGCGCCGATTTCGCGGTGCTGATCATGGGCCAGGCCGGCGCCCGCGCCTATGCCGAGGCGCTGCTGCCGCGCCTGGCGCAGGAGGCGGCGCCGTATGTCGGCGAGGCGCCGGCAGCGCATCTCGGCCTCGGCGTCTTCCCGCGCGGCACCGAGATGAGCGCGGTGCTGGCGCAAGTCGATGCGGCGCTGGCGGCGGCCGAGGCCGAGGGCGCCAACGCGATTCACGAAGCGCTGGGCGCCGGCGCCGAGGACGCGCCGAAGAGCGCCGAGGAGTGGTCGCGCCTGATCCGGCGGGCGCTGGAGCGGCGCTGGGTCAGGCTGATCTCGTTTCCGGTGGCCGATTTCGAACGGCGCCTGATCCACCGCGAATGCCCGCTGCGGCTGATGCTCGACGAGCAGGGCGAGTGGCTGCCGGCCGGCCGCTTCCTGCCCATCGCCGAGCGGCTGAAGCTGACCGCCCGCCTGGACCTGTCGGCGATCGGGCTCGGCCTGGAGGAGCTGGCCGCCCAGCCGAGCCTGCCCGGCATGGCGGTGAACCTCTCGGCCAGTTCCTTGCAGGATCCGTCGTTCCGGGCCGAGCTGCGCGACCTGCTGAAGCGGCACGCCGTGGCTGCCCGGCGGCTGTGGCTGGAGCTGGGGGAGAGTGGCGCGCTGCGGCATTTCGAGGCGTTTCGCGACCTCTGCCGCGAGCTCAAGGCCGCCGGCTGCAGGGTCGGCATCGAGCACTTCGGCCGCCAGTTCAGCCAGATCGGCCAGTTGCACGGCCTCGGCCTGGACTACCTCAAGGTCGATGCCGGCTTCGTGCGCGGGCTGGAGTCCAACCCCGGCAACCAGGCCTTCCTCAAGGGGCTGTGCGCGATCGCCCACGGCATCGGCATCCAGGTGATCGCCGAGGGCGCGGTGAGCGAGGCGGAACTGCAGGCGCTGGCCGGCGTCGGCTTCGACGGCGCCACCGGCCCGGCGGTGAAGGATCCGGCCTAGGCGGCGCGACCCGCCGCCGCGGATCGCGCCGTGTTGCGGAGACCGAGTTTTTCAGTCGGCGATCAGCTTGCCCTTGTTGAGCAGGTCCTGAATGATCTGCTGGTCATTGGTGAAAGTGCCGATCAGGTCGACGTTCTGCAGCAGCAGCGTCTGATTCTCCTGATTGAGGACGTAGCCGCCCGAGAAGCCGCCGTTCGAGCTGACGTGCACCACCGTGTCGGCGCCGACCTTCTCGAAGTGCAGGTAGCTCGCCAGGTTGCCGGTGCCGATATCGTGGTTCTCGCTGGTGAGCAGGTCGCGCAGGTCGAGGATGTCGCCGCCGGCGCCCGCCGCCAGCGGGCTGAAGTCGGTGACGGTGTCCACCGTCGGCGCGCCCTTGGCGCCGACATCGGCCAGCTCCCAGCGGAAGACGTCTGCGCCGAGGCCGCCGCTCAGGGTGTCGGCGCCGGCGCCGCCGATCAGGATGTCGTCGTCGGCGCCGCCGCTCAGGGTGTCGGCGCCGGCGCCGCCTTCGAGGCGGTCCATGCCGGCATCCCCGGCCAGGATGTCACTGCCGTCGTTGCCGCGGATCAGGTCGTCGCCGGTCCCGCCGACCGCGTTGTCGTTGCCGGCACCGGCGCTGATGACGTCGTTGTCGGCGCCGCCGTCGATCGTGTCGTCGCCGGCTCCGCCCTGGATCAGGTCATGGCCGCCCAGGCCGCTCAGGATGTCGTTGCCGCCGCCGCCGCTGATGGCGTCGTTGGCGGCGGTGCCGGAAATCGTGTCGTTGGAATTGGCGGTGACCCGGTCGCCGGCGAAGGTGTTGCTGACGATGTTGAGGGACAGCGAGGCGGTCGAGAACTGGCCGTCCTCGTCGGTGAGCGTGTACTCGATCTCCTTCGGCGCCACCGGGGCGGTGGCGCTGTTGGTCACGGCGTCGAATTCGACGGTCCGGATGCGGACGTCGGTCCCGGTATCGGCAAGGATCGTCACCCGTCCGACGCTGCTGAACTCGGTGGGCATGGCGATCCAGCTGTTGCCGCCGCCGCTGGATCCGGCCGCGGTGTACTGCCCCAGCTCGTGTCCGTCGATGTGATAGAAGGTGAAGGTGAGCGCCTCGGTCGAGCCGCCGCGGTAGACCTGGAAGCGCAGTCCCTGCACCCCTTGCTGGTAGGTCGACAGGTTGAAGTTCACCACCAAAGATTCGAGATTGTTCAGGGTCGAGGTGCCCGTCACCCCTGCGCCGTTGCTGGCGTCGAAATTGACGGCCGCCGATCCGGGCACCGAGCTGATGGTCGACATCCCCTGCACGGTCAGGTCGGCGGCAGCAGGGGTTGCGGTCAGCAGCACCTGCCGGTTGGTCGGGCCGGTGACAGGGTTCGGCACGTCGGCCGTCGGCGGCGTGTACTTGTAGTAGCCGTTGTCGTCGAAGACCAGCGCGCTGCCGTTGCTGGCATGCGTCCAGGAGAACGTGCCGCTGCTCACGGCATAGCTGCCCCCGGATGCCGTCCCGCTGCTGTCCACGGTGAGGTTGTAGGTCTGCCCCTCGAAGACGATCGAGGTGACGCGGGCGTTGTCGATGGCGTTGTCCACGCCGTCGGCCTGCGGGGTGAAGCCGGTGATCTGGCTGCCCAGGGCGATGCCCCCGTCGGTGCCCACCCCCGTGATGACGTTGCCTTCGAGGTAGGAGGCCAGCGCCGAGAGGGTGTCGGAGTCGTCGTTGGCGATGGGCTTGCCGTCGACGATCTTCAGGGTCTGCACCGCCGAGGCGGTGTCGTTGTCGAAGTCGCGGGCGATGAAGTCGATGGTGAAGGAGTCGCCCTCGACGGCAATCCCCTGGCTGAAGTAGGTGTAGTCGCCGGTCTGGAAGTCGAAGACCAGGGTGCCATGGTCGAAGCCCTTGCTCTGGTTCAGGGTCAGCACGTTGCTGGCCAGCGGCGAGCCCGCCGGGAAGCCGCCCGGCCAGGTGATCTGGTTGGTGGCATTGTTGTAGGTGAAGATGACCGGCACCTCGGCCGTGGCGTTGTTGTTGTCGGTATCCAGCATCAGGGTGATCTGGCTGACATAGCCGCCGTCGGCGCCGAAGGTGATGCTCGAAGCCGTGTTGGCCGAGATGATGTTGCCGCCATAGGCCGCCGGGACGGTGGACAGCAGCGAGCTCTCCAGCTTGTTGACGTCCTCGACGATGATCGCCGGATCGCGCACGCCGTCGCCGAGCGCGTCGGTGTTGTTGATCTGGTTGAGGTGCGTGACGTTGACGATGCCGGCGCCGACGCCCACCCCGTAGGATTGCACCTCGGGGTGCAGATTGAGGTAGGTCGAATAGCCGGAAACGGTGACCGGCGCCGTGGTGTTGCCGGAGGTGGGATCGCCGTCGGACAGGAAGTAGACGATGTTGGCCCGCGTCGGATCAGGGCTCGCGCCGAGCGCACTCTGGGTCTGGACCAGGGCCGCCTCGTAATTGGTGCCGCCGCCGGTGGCGAGGGCGTTGATGGCCGCGATGGCCGCTTCCTTGGAGGCGTAGGCGCTGCCGCCGTTGAGGATGCTGGCGGTGCCCTCGAACCGGACGATCTTGACCTGCACGTCGGCGGACTGGCTGTAGTACTCCTCGACCAGCGCGACGAGCGCCGCTTTGGCGACGGCCAGGCGCGAGGTCAGCGTGACCGTGCCGTCGGCGGCCACCGAGCGCACCTGGTCGCTCATGCTGCCCGAGCAGTCGACCGTCAGGACGAGAGAGTACTTGGGGAGCGGGTTTTCCGGCAGTTCCACCGTGATGTTGGCGGCGACCGGCCGGTCGTCCATGACGGTGACGCGCAGGGTGGCGCTGGAGGCGTTGCCGGTATAGCTGAAGGACTCGTCGACGCTGGCGTTGCTGGCGCCGGCGCTGTTGTTGGCGGCCTTGTTCAGGGTGTAGGTGTAGGCGCCGGTCGTGCGGTCCACCACCAGGGTGCCTATCTGGCTGACGACGGTGGTGATGTTGCCGACCGTGGTGTTGCTCACGATGTTGGGATTGCTGATCGCCGAATTGGTGCTGGTAAGCGTGATGCTGGACAGGCTGGTGTTGCCGATGTCGTTGGCGAACAGGTTGCCGGTCACCACCCTGACGCCGGCGCCGTCGATGAGCGCCGATTCGTGCACGGTGGCCAGGTCGTCGCTGGCGCCGCGCACGTTGATGGTTGCCGTCGCGGTGCTGGTCTGGCCGTCGTCGTCGGTGAGGGTGTAGGTGAAGGTCGCCGTGCCCGGCCCCGCGGGCGGGGTATAGGTGTAGTAGCTGCCGTTGTCGACCAGCGTGCCGCCGCCTGCCAGGGCGCCGGTGGCGGTGATCGCGGCATGGTCGAATAGCGTGTCGTTGGCCAGCAGGCTGGCCTTGGCGATGACGATCGGCGTGCCGACAGTCGTGCTGAAGGCGTCGTTGACGGCCACCGGTGCGCCGTCGCTGACCGGCGCGACGGCGATCTGGGCGGTGGCGTTCGGCGAGAGCGCGCCATAGTTGTCGGAGGCCTGGTAGGTGAAGCTGACGTTGCCGTTCCAGTCAGTCGGTGCCTTGAAATAAAGCGTCAGCGAGCCGGCGCCGGGAAGCGGCGTGTTCAGCGGCGCCAGCAGGGTCAGGCCGGCGTCTAGGTACAGCTGGCCGGTCGGCGGCGCCGAGGTGAGCACGAAGTGGGTGACCGTGCCGTCGGCGTCGGTGCCGGACAGCGTGACCGGAATGGTGGTGTCCTCGTTGCCAGTGGCGTTGACCGCGCCTGCCGTCGGCGGCGTGTTGGCGGCGATCATGGTGATCGTGGTCGTGGCCGTGTTGCTCGTTCCCGCGCCGTCGGTCACGCTGACCGTGATGCTGCGGGCCGTGGCGTCGGCGGACGTGGTGCTGAAGCCGATGGCGCGAATGGCCAGTTCGTAGTCGGTGCGGAAGGCGGCGCCGGACAGCGTGACGGTGTTGCCGACGACGGTGGCAACGATGCCTGCCGGGAGGGTGCCGACGACCAGGGTATCCCCGACCTGGGCATTGGTCAGTGTGACAGTCGCTCCGGCGATGTTGATGCTGTCCGGGTCGGTCACGCTGACATCGCTGTCGCCGATGGTCACGCTCGCGCCCGAGCCGATGTTGTAGTAGGTCGCGAAGTTGGCGCCGGCGGCGCCGCTGCTGTCGTTAGCGTCCAGGTCGAGTGCAGGCGGCGTGTCGGTCAGGACGACATTGATGGTGGCCGTGCCGACGTTGGACATGGCCGCGCCGTCGCTCACCGAAACGGTGATCGTGCGCGGCGAGGTGTCGGGGGTGCCGGTGGTGTTGTTGAACGAGATGAGCCCGATCGCCGTCTGGTACTCGGCGGGCGTGCCTGAACCGGAGAGCGACACGGTGTTGCCGGCAATCGTCGCCACGATGCCGCCCGGCATGGCCCCGGTGAGGACGAAGACGTCTCCTGCTTTCGGGTTGGTCAGCGTGATCGAGGCGCCGGTGAGGGCGTTGTCGGCGTCGGCGACGCTGAGGTCGATGTCGGCTATCCGCACCGGTCCGGCGCCGTCGGTGTAGGTTGTCAGGAAGTTGGCGCCGGTCGCGGTGCTGCTGTTGTTGGCGTCGAGGTCGATCGTCGGCGCGCGATTGATGCCGATCGTCGCGACTGCGGTGTTGCTGCTGTTGGCGCCGTCGCTGACCACGACATTGACCGTGCGGCTCAGCAGGCTGGGCGAGCCGCTCGAATTGCTGAAGGTGATGGCGCGGATCGCCGCCTGGTAGTTGGCGAGGCTCGACGAGCCCGACAGCGTGATGACGCCGGTGGCCGGGTTGTAGGCGCTGGCGGTGATGCCGGGCGGCAGGCCGGCGGCGGCGAGCACGTCGTTGGCCTGGAAGTTGGTCAGCGTGATGGTGGCGCCGCTCAGGTTGGCGCTGTCGCTGTCGGTGATCGACACATCGACGTCGCCGATGGCGACCGCCGAACCGCCGACCGTGAATCGCGTCTGATAGCCGGTTCCGGTGGCGCCGCTATTGTTGTTGGCATCGAGGTCGAGCACCGGGGCGTTGGTGGTGCCCAGGATGCTCACCGTCGTAGTCGCGATGTTGCTGGTCGCCACGCCGTCGGTGACCGAGACCGTGATGCTGCGTGCCGTAGTGCTGGTGCCGGTCGTGTCGAAATTGATCGCGCGTATCGCCGCCTGGTAGTCGGCCGGGGTGGACGAGCCGCTCAGGGTCACGACGTTGCCGGCAATGCTGGCGCTGATGCCCACCGGCAGCGTGCCCGCAACGAAGAAATCGCCGGCCTGCGCATTGGTCAGGGTGATCGTGGCGCCGGTGATGACCATGTCCGGGTCGAGCACGCTGATGTCGATGTCGGCGACCGACACCGGGTTGCCGTTGTCGGCGTTGAACACGGTCGCATAACCGGTGCCCGCCGCGCTGGCGTCCAGATCCAGGGTGGGCACGTCGTTGACCGGGTTGACCGTGATGCTGGCGGTGGCGGTCTCGGTGACGCCGCCCGAGGTGACGGTGTAGGTGAAGCTGGTGGCGCCGTTGTAGTTGGCGTTTGGGCTGAAGGTCAGCTGGGTGCCGGCGGCATTCAGGGAAACGGTGCCGTTGGCCACTGCCACCGCCGGTCCGCCGGCGGTGATGGCCGAGCCGTTGACGGCGGTGATGGCGCGCCCGGCGTTCTCGAATGAATCGTTGCTGAAAACTGCGATGGCGGCCGGGGTGTCCTCGTTGGTGGTGGCCGTGTCGTTGGCGATGTCGGCCACGGCATTCAAGGTGATGGCCACCGCGTCGGTGTCGGTGAAACTGCCGTCGGTCGTCGATACCGTCAGGGTTGCCGCGCCGTTGTAGTCGGCCGTCGGCGCAAAAGTCAGTCCGTTCAGGGCGTCGTTCACCTGGGCGGCGGTGCCGGCGATGGTGACCGACGTGGTGCCGTTGTTGGTGATGGTGGCCCCACCGCCGGTGACCGCGGCGAGCGTGCCGTTGGCGATTGAGACCGTGGTGGTGAGCGTGCCGCCATCGACGTCGGTCACAGTGATGGGGTTGCCGTTGGCGATGGAGAAGACCAGGTTGGTGTCTTCGGTGCCGGTTTGGGCGCCGGGGATGGTGTTGACCGGGGCGTTGTCGTTGACGTTGGTCTCGGCGAGGGTGACGGCGACGTTGGTGGTGTTGGTGCCGTCGCTGGCGGTGACGGTGAGGCTGTGGAGGTT
>JAEUNH010000036.1 GCA_016791205.1 Rhodocyclaceae bacterium
GGATGTCGGCGCGCGCTTCCTTGGTGTCGAGCTTGGCGTGGATGCGCTTCTGCAACTGGTCGATCAGGCGCATGTCCTTGGTCGGCAGGCCCTTGCGGTTGTGATAGAGCCCGGTGAAGTGGGTGCGGTAGCCCTCGCCGAAGGGCGCCAGCGGCGGCACGCCGGAAGCGGTCTGGCCGAAGGCCTCGTAGTCCTCCGGGGAGCCCGACGGATAGGGGCGGTTGACGATGGGCACGAGATCGAGCGGCGGCAGCACCAGCGGCTCCTTCATCTGGCCGACCTTGGCATCCGGCAGCAGCACCACCGGGGTGCGGTATTTCTCGGCGATGTTGAAGGCGCGCACCGTCTCTTCCCAGCACTCCTGCGCGGTGGCCGGGGCGATGGCGACGATGGGGTGGTCGCCGTGGGTGCCCCAGCGTGCCTGCATCACGTCGGACTGGCCGACGTCGGTGGGGCCGCCGGTCGACGGCCCGCCGCGCATGACGTTGACGACGACGAGCGGGATTTCCAGGATACAGGCGTAGCCGAGGTTCTCCTGCTTGAGCGAGAAGCCAGGGCCGGAGGTGCCGGTGAAGGCCTTGACGCCGCCCAGCGAGGCGCCGATGGCGGCGGCGATGCCGGCGATCTCGTCCTCCATCTGCAGGTAGCTGCCGCCGTGGCCCATGATGTAGCGGGCCGAGTATTCCAGCACCTCGGTGGAGGGCGTGATCGGATAGCCGCCGAAGAAGCGCGCCCCGGCTTCGAGCGCCGCCTGGGCGATGGCGTCGTTGCCGCCGAGGGTGGTGCGCCGCACCTGCGTGAGGCGCCCGGCCTGGATGGCCTCCTGCACTGCATTCACCCGGCGCAGGTCGATGACCGGTGCCGAGCCCGCCGCCGGCGCGCGTTGCGCCTGCGCGGCCTCTGCCGCTGCTGCTGACATGATTTCCTCGCTGGACAAGCGCCCCCGCCGCGATGCCTCACGGCTTCATTTCAGGCGCAGAATTTTGATGTATAAGCAATTTCCCCTACCGACGACCGTAGGCGCACGATAGCCGAGTCGGCGGGAATTCTCAACTTTGCTGATGAGGGTATTTGGCGCTTTTTTGACCTGGGGCAAAAGTCGTGCAGGGCAACTTTCGGCGCAGGCTAACCTTGGCGCAAGCCGAGGTTAAGCCGGGAAAGCGGCGGCCGGAGCCAAAAGTCGCCGTGCCGCGCGGGACGGCGGATTCAGCGCTTCAGCTTGCGGTAGAAGTTCTCGTGGGTACCGACCAGTAGCAGCACGCGCGTGGCCGGATCGTATTCGTAAGCCAGCAGGTACAACTGCCTGGCGCAGTCGAACTTGTAAACGTGGATGCCGGCCAGATCGCCCTTCTTCGCCTCGCCCAGCGTCGGGTTGCGCACGATGTCGGCAACCGCCTGGTCGACCGCATCCTTCTGCCTGTTGTGCAGCTTCTTGTAGGCGCGCAGGAAGGCGTTGGTCTGAAGGACGGCGACGTCAGTCACGGAACTGGCCCGGCGCGAAGCCCGGCAGCAGCTTGCGGTCTTCCGCCCGCGCAATCAGCAGTTCCCTGACGAAATCGATGGGCAGGTCGGGATTGTCGAGTGCGGCCTTGCCGACCTTGGCCCAGAATTCGAGCTGGCCGGCGATGGTGCGGCACTCGCCCTTGGAGGCAGCCTTGGCCTGTTCGTACAACTCGTCGTCGATGCGGACGGGCATGCTCATCGTGTTCTCCGTTTGCTACTTTTGTAGCTTATCGTAGCAAAACGAAACCAGGCTGGCAAACCCTCCCCCTCCCCCCCTGCCCCCCTCCCGCACGGGGGGATGGGTCTAAGGTTTCCGCTCCTCCGGCGGCTTGAGCTTGCGGAAGGCCCGCCACAGCAGCAGGTCGTAGGCGATCTTCATGCCGGCGCCGATGAACAGCGGCGCGGCGAGCGCGGCGGCCTGCATCAGCCAGCCGGCGAAGGCCGGCGCCACCGCCCAGCCGCCGAGGCGCACGAGGTGGGTGACGCCCGAGGCCCAGGTGCGCTCCTCGGGCGCCACCACCGCCATGACGTAGGACTGGCGCGTCGGCACGTCCATCTCCACCAGTCCTTCGCGCAGCAGGAACAGCAGCGCCGCCACGGGGAAATTCGGCGCGAAGGCCACCGAGGCGAGCAGCACGCTCGACGGGATGTGGGTGAACACCATGGTATTCACCAGGCCGATGCGCGCCGCCAGCCAGGCCGCGCCGAGGTGCGAGAGGGCGTTGAGCACGCGCGCGGCGAAGAACAGTCCGCCGATCATGGCGGCGGGGACGGCGAAGCGCTCGAAGAAGAAATAGGAGAGCAGCGCCGAGCCGAGGAAGCCGCCGGCGATGGAGTCGATGGCGAACAGGGCGGAGATCTTCCAAATGATCTTTTTGCTCTGCGGCGACACCGGCCGGCGCGGACCGGCAGCGCCGCTCTCCGCCGAGGCCGACAGCTTCAGCGCCAGCGGCGCGCCGGTAGCGAGCAGGGCCGCGTAGAGCAGGAACATGGCACGAAAAGCCTGCGTCTCGTCGATGCCGGCGGCAGCAAGCAACGTCGGCGCCGCCGCCAGCAGCGCGCCGAGCGCATGGCCGATGTCGGTGAGGAGGTTGTAGCGGGCGAAGGCGCCGGTGCGGCCGGCATCGTCGGTGGTGGCCGGCAGGATGGCCTGCTCCAGCACCAGCGCCGCGCCGCGATCGCGGCCCATGCCGTTGAGGATGCCGACGAAGGCCGCCGCCGCCATCGCCCAGGGTTCGGAGACGAGCGCCGCGCCGAGGCCGCCCAGCGCGCCCAGCAGCGACAGCCCGAACAGGCAGCGCCGCCGGCCGAGGCGGTCGCCCGCCCACGCCACGATCAGCAGCGCCAGCGTCGCGCCGGCCAGCCCGGCCGAGAGCACGGCGCCGATGGCGGCGGCGGAAAAGCCGAGGCGCGCCAAAGTCAGTCCCAGCAGCACGCCGGCCATGCCGGTGGCGAGCGCGCGCAGGAAGGCGGCGGCGTAGATCAGTCTGCGGTCATTCATGTTTTGCTAGAATCCGGTCACGGGGAATCGCGGACTCCCCATCAGACGGTGTCCCGTCCAAGTTCCGCCGGTCGTATTTTTGCGAGGTGATTTCATGGACACCGTCAACGCCACCGACACACCCCCCGCCCCCGTCTCCTTCGGCGAAGCCTTCCGCTACTGGCTGAAGCTCGGCTTCATCAGCTTCGGCGGCCCGGCCGGGCAGATCGCCATGATGCACCAGGAACTGGTCGAGCGCCGCCGCTGGATCTCCGAGCGGCGCTTCCTGCACGCCCTCAACTACTGCATGCTGCTGCCCGGCCCGGAGGCGACGCAGCTCGCCGTCTACATCGGCTGGATGATGCACCGCACGCCCGGCGGCATCATCGCCGGCGTGCTGTTCGTGCTGCCCTCGCTGTTCCTGCTGATCCTGCTCACCTGGATCTATCTTGCCTTCGGCAACCTGCCCGCGGTGGCCGGCATCCTCTACGGCATCAAGCCGGCGGTGACCGCCATCGTCGTCTTCGCGGCGTATCGCATCGGCTCGCGCGCGCTGAAGAACGGCGTGCTGTGGGCGATGGCGGCAGCTGCCTTCGTCGCCATCTTCGCCTTCGACGTGCCCTTCCCCGCCATCGTGCTGGCCGCCGCCATCCTCGGCTACCTCGGCGGCCAGCTCGCGCCGGAAAAATTCAAGGCCGGCGGCGGCCACGGCGCGGCGGACAAGTCCTACGGCGCGGCGCTGATCGACGACGGCACGCCACCGCCATCCTGGGTGCGCTTCTCCTGGGGCAGGTTCATCGGCTACAGTGGGGCCGGCCTCGCACTCTGGGCCGGCGCGATGGCGCTGCTGATGGCGCAGGGCGGCTGGCAAGGCACGCTGACGCAGATGGGCTGGTTCTTCACCAAGGCGGCGCTGCTCACCTTCGGCGGCGCCTATGCGGTGCTGCCCTACGTCTATCAGGGCGGCGTGGAAACCTACGGCTGGCTCAGCGGCCCGCAGATGATCGACGGCCTGGCGCTGGGCGAGACCACGCCGGGGCCGCTGATCATGGTGGTGGCCTTCGTCGGCTTCGTCGGCGGCTGGACCAAGGAGATTTTCGGAGCCGAATCGCTGTTCCTCGCCGGCGCTGCGGGCGCCGCGGCGGCAACCTTTTTCACCTTCCTGCCCTCGTTCCTTTTCATCCTCGTCGGCGGCCCGCTGGTGGAGGCGACACACGGCGACATCAAGTTCACTTCGCCGCTGACCGGCATCACCGCCGCGGTGGTCGGGGTGGTGGTCAACCTGGCGGTGTTCTTCGCCTGGCACGTGCTGTGGCCGCAGGCCAGCCCCGCGGCGCCCTTCGCTGGCGATTTCGAGTGGCCGGCGGCGCTGATCGGCCTCGCCGCCGCCATCGCCCTGTTCCGCTACAAGATCGGCATCATGCCGGTGATCGGCGCCTGCGCCATGGCGGGGCTGGGCTACACGCTGATCGCCTAAACGGCCTCAGGCGTCCGGCTGCTTCTCGAGAAAGGCGCGATGGTCCCGGGCGGCGCCCAGGATGTGGCCGGTCCACCACAGGGCCAGGAAGGTCTGCAGCTCGCGCCGGTCGAAGTTCTCGGTGGTGATGATTTCGTCGGCGAGGTAGGCGTACTCCTCGCACTCGTTGCGGTAGCCATCGAGTTCGGGATAGCCGGCCCGGGCGAGTATGGCCTCCTCGGCGGCGAAGTGCTCGCGCGCCTGGGCCATCAATTCCGCGAAGGCCTCGTCGAAGCGCCGGTCGTCGGCTGCCTCGAGGCAGTCGGCCAGGGCGTTGCAGCAGGCGAGGATGGCCCGGTGCTGTTCGTCGAGGGTTGCGTTCCCGACGCCGAGGCGCGGCTCCCACTGCACGCGGTTGGCCACGATCAGAATCCCAGCGACTCGACCACGGCGACCAGGTCGGCGAAGCTGGCGGCCTCGAGCCTGGCCGCCAGCGCCGGCTTGTCGAGGCCCTCGCATTCGAAGGCCGTCATGCGCACCTCGAAGGGCAGCTCGCGGATCTCCAGCGTCGACATGAAGCCGATGTTGCAGATGTGGGCGATGCACTGGCGCTCCGGCTCGGAGAGTTCCAGGCCGTGGCGCTTCATGATCTCCATGTAGCGCTCGGCGGCGAGGTTGAGCCGGCCGCTGATCTCCATGGTGTTGTTGCGGCCCTCGGTGAGGATGGCCAGCGGCGGGCCGAAGAAGACCGGCGTCTTGCCGACCTTGCGGGTCTGCTCGTCCCGCGTCAGCGCCGGGGCGACCCACGTGGGGTCGCCCCTGGCCGGTTTCTCGGGCGCGTCCGACATCGGGGAACGTCAGTGCGCGATCGGATGCAGCAGCTCGTGCTTGGCGTCCTTCATGCCCTTCGGCAGCTGGGGCGAGGGCTCGGGCTGCAGCTGGACGAAGCCGCGGTTGCGCGCGCCGTCCTGCACGTTGTGCGGATTGTGGCACTCGGTGCAGGTGAACCAGCGCTTCTTGCCGGTGCTGGTGAACTCGCCGATGCGCTTGCCGTGGATGCCGTCGCGCCAGTCGCGCAGCTTGTCGCCGTGGCACTTGCCGCACAGCAGCTGCGGCTGGTCGAAGCTGACCGGATCGCCGTAGTGGTCGACCAGCTTGTTGCGCTGGGTGGTGTGGTGGCAGTCCATGCACCAGATGCGGCCGCGTCCGTGCTGCAGGTCCTTGAGGTCGGGCACCATCGCTTCCATGGTGGGAACCGGCGCCGGCTTTCGGGATTTCGGCAAGGTCGGCGGATTGAACTGGGGGCCGACGCCGTTGTGGCAGGCCGTGCCGCACATCGGCATCAGCGCCAGCTTCTCCGAGCGCGGCACGACGACCGCCTTGCCCTCGGGAATGTCCATCTGCGGCATCTTGCCCATCGGCACGGTGCCGTGGTACGGGTCGCCGTACCAGAGCGCGGCGCCGGTGGTGGGCGAGCACTTGACGTTGGGCAGGCCCGGCTTGATTTCCTGCTGGTTGATGTCGGAGGCGCCCTTGCGGCTTTCGAAGCAGACGACGGGCTCCTTGGGCGCCGCCGCGGGGGCGGGCTCGACCGCCTTGTCGGCGGCGGAAACGGCATAGAGCGTGCCGCCGCACAAGGCGAGAATGACTGTGTAAATAGCGATTTTTTTCATGGTCGTTGCCTCACTTCGCCGCGCCGTACTTGATCTCGCCCTGCAGGATGCCGATGGCGCCCTTCAACAGGATGGTCAGGATGAAGAAGCCGAAGGCCCAGATGCCGAGGGTCAGCAGCCACTCGACGAAGGTCGGGTAGTACTCGGTCACCTCGCCGATCGGGGTCGGAATGAAGCCCGGCACGATCAGGCCCATGCCCTTCTCGATCCAGATGCCGGCGAAGGCCATCACGCAGGGAATCGGCAGCAGCTTGAAGTTGTTGCGGATCGACGGCATGAGGAACAGCACGAAGGAGGCGATCATCAGGATCACCGCGCCCCAGAACCAGGGCACCAGGTTGGTCAGGCCGTGCAGGCCGAACATCAGGTAGTAGAGGCCGTTGGCGTGCTCGGTGCGGGCGTAGAACTCGACCACGATCTCGGACATGGTCAGGAACAGCGCGATGCCGAGGCACCAAGTGACGATGGTGGTGAGCAGCCTGATGGCGCTGTCGTCGACCCAGAATTTGGTGTTGTTGCGGATGATCAGGAAGGCCAGGATGATCAGGCAGGGGCCGGCCGCGAACGCCGTGGCGATGAAGCGGATCGGCATCATGCTGTGGAACCACATCGGGCGCGCCGGCATGGTCGAGATCAGGAAGGCCGTGACGGTGTGGATCGACAGCGCCCAGACGATCGCCACCCAGACCAGCGGCATGAACCACTTCCTGTTGATTTCGCCGCCCGTGTATTTCACCCACAGGTAGTAGAAGCCGCAGATGGCGTTGAGGATCAGGTAGCCGGTGAGCACCAGCACGTCCCAGCCCAGCATCGAGTGCGGGAAGTTGTAGATGCCGATGATCGGCAGCATGTGCCAGAGGCGGTCCGGCCGGCCCATGTGGGCGAAGACGAACATCGTCACCATGATCACGGCGGAGATGGCCAGCATCTCGCCCAGCACCGCCACCTTGTGCATGCCCTCGTGGTGGTAGGCATAGGCCGGGAAGACGATGGTCACCGCCCCGGCGGCGACGCCGACGAGGAACACCAGGTTGGCGAAGTAGAGCCCGTCGTGGATCTGGCTGGTCATGCCGGTGACGATCAGGCCGTCGGTGTTCTGCAGGTAGAACACGTACATCATGCCGACGATGAGCACCGCCAGCGAGCCCATCCAGGCGTAGAACTTGGTGCCGCCCTTGAGGACGTAGCGCGTGTAATCGGAAGTGAAGCTGATCAGTTGTTGCACGGTCGGCTCCTCAATCGTAGAAGTAGAAGAATTTCGGGAAGGTGTTGAGCTCGGCCTTCAGGCGGAAGACGTTCTTCCGCTCGAGGATCTTGCTCACTTCGCTTTCCGGATCGAGCAGGTTGCCGAACTTGCGCGCGCCGACCGGACAGACCTCGACGCAGGCCGGGTAGCGGTCGTGGCGGGTGCGCTGCAGGCACCAGTGGCACTTCTCGACGACGCCGCGCATGCGCGGGCGGTTGCCCAGATAGTGCGTCACCGGGTTCATCTCTTCCTTCGGCAGCACCGGGTTGGTCAGGTTGATGCGGCGCGCCCAGTAGGGGCAGGCGCCCATGCACATGCGGCAGCCGATGCACCAGTTGTAGTCGATCACCACCGGGCCGTCGGCCTCGCGGTAGGTTGTGCGCACCGGGCAAACCTTGACGCAGGGCGGCTTCTCGCACTGCATGCAGGCGATCGGCATGTAGGTGGCGTCCTGCTCCGGCACCTTTTCGGGGTTGTAGTGGTACTGGCCCTCGAGCACCTGGCCGGCCGGCGTGTAGGCGTTGCCGCCGACCTGAATGCCGAGCCCCTCGGGGTAGCCGTGGTCCATCTTGCCCTGCTCGAACTTGCCGCGCTCCATGCGCAGCACCTGGATCCACTCGATCTTTTCACCGGGGCGCTTGCCGCGCGACTGGTTGTTCTCCTCGACGCAGGCATGCACGCAGCGGCGGCAGCCGATGCACTTGCGGATGTTCAGGGCGTAGCCCATCAGCACGCCGGGCTGCGGGCCGGTGGTGTCGACCGTGACCGGCTTGCCGTATTCCTGGGAGTAGCGCCGCTCGAGCCGCACGCGCGCCTCGGCCTTCTCGGCGTCGGTCATCAGGCGGTAGTTCTTCTGGAAGTGCTCGGCCCACTCGGCGGCCGCATGGGCGTCGTCGGACTGGGCCATCAGCGCACCCGCGCCCATCAGCGAGGACAGGCTCAGCGTGCCGCCGGCCTTGAGGAAGTCGCGGCGCGTGGTTTTCGGTGCGCTCGCGGCAGGGTCAGCCGATGCCGGCGGCACCAGGCATTCGGCCTGCTGCTCCTGGGCCGGGCAGGCCGGGGGCGTCTCGTTAGGGGTCACAGTGGGGGTCCTCCATTAAACGATAACAATTCAGTGCCGGGCAACCGGCGGCCGGCCGGGATCGAGCCATCCGCGGCCGGACAGGAGGCGCGATGATACTCGGGGATATCGGCTTTACAAAAGGGGATGGGGCAAGTTTCGAGCGGTTTTTTGCGCTAAATCAACTCTGCCCGGCCCGCCGCCAAAAGTCGGTGTCCGCAGCACGGCAAATGCCTGGCCAGGAAGGCGCCGCCGGAGCGGGCGGCGGCGGGCCGGCGACAGGCCCGATCCATGCGATGGTCATTTCAGCGCCTGACCGCCGCAAGTATCCCCTGCAGGAGCGCCGCCGGGGTCGGCGGGCAGCCGGGCACCCGCACGTCGACCGGAAGGACGTTTTCCACCGCGCCGCAGCTGGCGTAGCTCTCGCCGAAAACACCGCCGTTGCAGCCGCAGTCCCCGACGGCCACCACCAGCTTGGGATCGGGGGTGCAGTCGTAGGCCACCTTGAGGGCGTGCTCCATGTTCTTGGTCACCGGACCGGTGACCAGCAGCAGGTCGGCGTGGCGCGGGCTGGCGACGAACTTGATGCCGTAGCCCTCGAGGTTCGTGTAGGGATTGTTCAACGCGTGGATCTCCAGTTCGCAGCCGTTGCAGGAGCCGGCGTCGACCTGGCGGATGGTCAGGGCGCGGCCGAGGATGCGCAGGATCTCGTTGCCCAGGCGGGCCATCTCCCGTTCGGCGGCGGTCTCGGGCGGCGGCTCGCTGACGATGCCGGAGCGCAGGATGCGGCGGAGCATGGGGATCACAGGTCGGCTCCGCTGTAGGACAGGTTGAACGACTTGTTGATGAGCGGGAAGTCGGGGACGATGTCCTTCATCACCGCGTGCTCCAGCGCCGGCCAGGCCTGCCAGGAGGGATCGTGCGGATGGACGCGCGCCAGCCTGCCTTCTCCATCGAAGGCCACGCCGACCAGCACCTCGCCGCGCCAGCCCTCGACGACGCCGAGGCCCTGCCCGCCCGCCACGGGCGGCGCCTCGACGCGCAGATCGCTGTCGGGCAGGCCGACGGCGAGCTCGCGCAGCAGGCGCAGCGACTCGAAGATCTCGGCGAAGCGCACTGCCGCCCGCGCGGCGACGTCGCCGCGCTCGTCGGTGGCGGGACGTACGCCGAGCGCCGACCAGGGCGGCGGCGGCGTATACCCCTGGCGCCAGCAGCGGCCGTCGAGCAGCAGCCCCGTGGCGCGCGCCGCCATGCCGCTGAGCGACAGCTCACGGGCAAGATCGGCGTCGATGGCGCCGGTGGTGACGAAGCGGTCCTGCAGGCCGGCGTGCTCGTCGTAGATCTTCTTCAGTTCCTTCACCTCGCGGCCGATGGCGTCGCACTGCTCGACGATGGCGGCCAGCGCCGGCGCCTCCAGGTCGAGCGCCGCGCCGCCCGGCACGATGCGGTCCATCATGAAGCGGTGGCCGAAGAGCCGGCCATTCAGCCGCAGCCAGTCCTCCTTGAGGCGCATGAACTGGGCGAAGCCGAAAGCCAGCGCGGCGTCGTTGCCCAGCGCACCGAGATCGCCGAGGTGGTTGGCGACGCGCTCGCGTTCCAGCATCAGGGCGCGCAGCAGGAGGGCGCGCGGCGGCGGGCTGATGCCGCAGGCGGCCTCCACGGCCGAGGCGTAGGCCCAGGCGTAGGCGCAGGTCGAGTCGCCGGAAATGCGGCCGGCCAGGCGCGCGCCCTCGGCAAGGTTCCTGCCGACGAACAGTTTCTCCACGCCCTTGTGCTGGTAGCCCAGGCGCTGCTCCAGGCGCAGCAGGCGCTCGCCGATCACCGAGAAGCGGAAGTGGCCCGGCTCGATGATGCCGGCGTGGATCGGGCCGACGGGAATCTCGTGGGCGCCCTCCCCGCCGACCTGGACGAAGTCGTAGTCGCTCGGCGAGTTGGAAAATTCCCGGCCCTCGCCCGAATCGTGGCGCAGCGGGAACCAGTCCGCCGGCCAGGCGCCGTGGCGCAGCCAGGGGCGCGCATCTCCGCCATTCGGGCCGCCCTCGTGGGCGATGCCGACCAGGTCGCGGGTGGCCCGCTGCATGCGGTTGGCCGCCGGAAAGATGCCGGCGAGGTCGGGATAGGCGGGGTTGTCCGCCGGCAGGTCGAGGCCGAGCCAGGCATGGCCCATGTCGAGGCCGAAGGCGGCGTGCAGGCGGAAGCCTTCGCCGTCGCTGCGGCGGTCCTCGCCCCACAGCGCCGCCAGGCGCCCGCCGCTGCGATGAGCGGCAACGGCGAAGGCCTGCAACTCCGCGCCGCTCTCCGCGCGGCCGCGCCAGACCGGGCTGCCGATGCCGGCCTGTTTGTCGAATTCGATGGGTTCGCCGAAGAATCGCATCTGTTATCCGAGCATGCGCGCGGCCTCGTGGAACCAGCGCGTCAGGTAGGGCGGGATCCACAGCCCCAGCATCAGCACGATGGCCAAATGCACGAACACCGGGGTGATGGCCGGCGCATGCGGCAGGCGCTTGGCCTGCGTCTCGCCGAAGACCATCGGCTGCACCTTGCCGAAGATGGCGGCGAAGGCCACGCCGAGCGCCAGCAGCAGGATCGGCGTCGCCCACGGGTGGTGCTTCATGGCGTGCGTGAGGATCATGAACTCGCTGGCGAAGACGCCGAAGGGCGGCATGCCGAGGATGGCCAGGGTGCCGAGCATGAGGCCCCAGCCGATCAGCGGATTGACCTTGATCAGGCCGCGGATGTCCTCCATCAGCTGCGTGCCGGTCTTCTGCGCGGCGTGGCCGACGGTGAAGAAGATCGCCGACTTGGTCAGCGAATGCAGCGTCATGTGCAGCAGGCCGGCAAAATTCGCCACCGGCCCGCCCATGCCGAAGGCGAAGGTGATGAGCCCCATGTGCTCGATCGACGAGTAGGCGAACATCCGCTTGATGTCCTTCTGCCGCGAGAGGAAGAAGGCGGCGACCACCAGGGTCAGCAGGCCGAAGCCCATCATCAGGTTGCCGGCGAAGCCGCCCGGAATGGCGCCGTCGGCGAGCACCTTGCAGCGCAGGATGGCGTAGAGGGCGACGTTCAGCAGCAGGCCGGAGAGCACCGCGGAGACGGGGGTCGGGCCCTCGGCGTGGGCGTCCGGCAGCCAGTTGTGCAGGGGTGCGAGGCCCACTTTGGTGCCGTAGCCGACGAGCAGGAAGATGAAGGCCAGGGCCATGACCGTGGGCTCGAGCTGTCCCTTGACGTCCACCAGGTGGGTCCACAGCAGGGCGTTGCCCGTCTCCCCCAGCACGCGCTCGGCGGCGAAGTAGAGCAGGATGGTGCCGAACAGGGCCTGGGCGATGCCGACGCCGCAGAGGATGAAGTACTTCCAGGCCGCCTCCAGGCTGGCCGGCGTGCGGTAGAGGGAGACCAGCAGCACGGTGGTGAGCGTCGCCGCCTCCATGGCCACCCAGAGGATGCCCAGGTTGTTGGTGGTCAGTGCCGCCAGCATGGTGAACATGAAAAGCTGGAACATGCTCTTGTAGAGGCGCATGCGGCCCTTCGTGAGCCGCCCGTGCTCCATTTCGTTGCGCATGTAGGGGCCGGAGAAGATGCTGGTGGTCAGGCCGACGAAGGCCGTCAGGGTGACCAGGAAGACGTTGAGGGAATCGATGAAGAACGCCTCGCCGAAAGCCATGCGCGGGCCGTGGGCGATGATCTCGCCGGTCAGCAGGGCCGAGGCCAGGAAGGTGCCCAGGCTGGCGACGATGTTCAGGTTGGGGGCCCACTCCCGTTCCCCGAAGACCGTCAGCAGCATGCCGCTGACGAGGGGGATGGCGAGCATGAGGACGAAAGTGTCCATGGGTCAACTATCCTTCAGCCGTTCCAGGTGCCGGATGTCCAGGCTGTCGAACTGCTCGCGGATCTGGAAGAAGAAGACGCCGAGGATGATGGCGCCGACCAGCACGTCGAGCGCGATGCCCAGCTCGACGACCATGGGCATGCCGTAGGTGGCGCTGGTGGCGGCGAGGAAGAGGCCGTTCTCCATGGCCAGGAAGCCGACCACCTGCGGGATCGCCTTGCTGCGCGTGATCATCATCAGGAAGGCGAGCATGACGCTGGCCAGGGCGATGCCCAGGGTGCCGCGGGAGATGGTGCTGGAGAGCTGGGAGA
>JAEUNH010000040.1 GCA_016791205.1 Rhodocyclaceae bacterium
ACAGCGAGAGCGCGTGTTCCAGCCATTCGTGCGCGGCGACCGCAGCCGCGGCGACGGCTTCGGCCTGGGGCTCTCGCTGGTGCAGCGCATCTGCCAGCGCCAGGGCTGGCGCGTCAGCCTCTCCGAAGCCGCCAGCGGCGGCTGCGAGTTCCGCGTCGATTTCTCCTAGGATTTTCACGTTTTTTTCACGTCGCATTGACACGACCCTGACGTGACGGTCGCTAGAGTGGGCCATCGTTCAGCCTGTACGGCTGGAAGCCCGCTCCCATGCCATACGAAACTACTGTCGCAGTGCCGCTCGGCGCCCGTTTCCCGACCGCATCGATCGACTGGAAGGCGCTGGGCCGGGCCTACCTGTTCTTCTGGTACTTCTCGGGCGTCACCCACGTCCTGCTCGTCTCCAGCGGCGCCACCGACTTCTCGCCGCTGCGCCATGGCATCCTCGACAGCCTGCTGTGGCTGATCCCGATGCTCCTGTTTCCGCGGCAGGGGCTGCGGATTGCGGGGGCGGTCGGGCTGGTCCTGTGGGCGTGCTCGCTCGCCAGCCTCGGCTATTTCGCCATCTACCGGCAGGAATTTTCCCAGAGCGTGCTGTTCATCGCCTTCGAGTCGAACCCGGCGGAGGCGGGCGAATTCGTCGCCAACTACTTCGCCTGGTGGATGATTCCCGCGCTGCTGGCCTACTCGGCGGGCGCGCTGTGGCTGTGGCGGCGACTGCGGCCGCTGACGGTGCCGCGCCGTGCCGCGTGGCTGTTGTCGCTGGCCATCGTCATCCTCATCGCGCTGCCGGGAATCTACCGGCTCCTCTACAAGCACAAGCCGCTTTCCCGCGACACCCTCACGCGGGCGCTCGCCAGCAGCCTGGAGCCGGCAGTGCCCTGGCAATTCGCCGTCGGCTATTACAAGTACGAGCGCCAGCTCGCGGTGATGCAGGATCTGCTCGAGCGGAACCGGGGCTTGCCGCCCGTCGCCAATCTGGTCGACGCCCATGCCGGCCGGCCGTCGACACTGGTGCTGGTCATCGGCGAATCGACCAGCAAGCTGCACATGAGCCTGTACGGCTATCCGCGCCGGACCTCGCCGCGCCTGGAGTCGATGCGCGACCAGCTCGCCGTGTTCAACCGGGTCGTGGCTTCGCGGCCCTACACCATCGAGACGCTGCAACAGGCGCTGACCTTCGCCGACCAGGAACACCCGGACCTCCATCTGACGCAGCCGTCGCTGATGAACATCATGAAGCAGGCCGGCTACAAGACGTTCTGGGTCACCAACCAGCAGACGCTGTCCGGGCGCAACACCATGCTCACCAACTTCTCGCAGCAGACGGACGAGCAGGTCTACCTGAACCATACCCGCTCGCAGAACTCCTACAGCTTCGACGCAGAGGTGCTGGAGCCCTTCGCGCGCATCCTGCAGGATCCGGCGGAGCGCAAGTTCATCGTGGTGCACCTGCTCGGCACGCACATGGTCTACGAGTATCGCTATCCGTCTGAATTCGGCGTATTCAAGGACAAGACGGGATTGCCCGGCTGGGTCACGGACAGCCAGCTGCCGCTGATCAACCATTACGACAATGCCGTGCTCTACAACGACCATGTCGTCGCCAGTCTGATCGAACGGCTGAATGCCCAAGGCGGCCGGTCGATGCTGCTCTATTTCTCCGATCACGGCGAGGATGTCTACGACTCGCCGGGGCATGCCTTCGCCGGACGCAACGAGGCCAAGCCGACCCTGCCGATGTATGCGATCCCCTTCGTGCTCTGGCGCTCCACGTCCTGGCAGGAGGTCTTTCCCGGCGATTTCGCGCGGCAGGCCGACCGCCCTTACCAGACGGCCCACCTCATCCACACCTGGGCCGACCTGGCCGGGCTCAGCTTCGACGGCTACGACCCGACCAGGAGCCTGGTCAATGCCCGCTTCCGGGAGCGGCCCCTGCTGGTGGGCGATCCCGCTTCGAAAAAGGGACTGCGTGATTTGCGCGAGTTGGTTCCGTAGCCGGCCCGTAGCCGATCGTCGCGGACATGAATTTTTCTGAGCCAAAGCGGAAAATCGGCGGCAACGCCCTGCTGCTGCTGTCCTGCCTGCTGCTGGTCGCCGGCGGCAACGCCCGCTTCGTCGCGCAGGTCCTGCAAGCCTTCCCCCCGAGCGCAAGCACTCTGCCGGCGCTGCTCTCGCTGGCGGTCGCCTTCCTGGCCTTCAATGTCGTCCTGCTCGGCGGATTCGCCTTCGGGCGAATGACCAAGCCGGTGCTGATCGTGGCCCTGCTGACGGCCTCGGTCACCGCCTATTTCATGGACAGCTTCGGCACCGTCATCGGCGAGGACATGCTGCGAAACGCCGCCCAGACCAATGCCGGCGAGGCGCTCGACCTGGTCACCTTCAAGCTGCTAGCCTATTTCGTCCTGCTCGGCCTCCTGCCTTCCGTCCTGGTCTGGCGGGCGCCGCTGGCCTGGCGCGGATGGCGGCGCGAACTGGTCGGCCGGGTGAAGCTGTTGGCGCTCTGCCTGCTGGCGATCGCCCTGATGGCGATGGCGTTCGGCGGTTTCTACGCGTCCTTCCTCCGGGCGCACAAGCCCTTGAGGAGCTATGCCAACCCCGCTTACCCGCTGCTGGCTTCGCTCAAGTTCGCCGGCAAGGCGAACCAGGCGGCGGCCAGCATGAAACTGGCGGCCGTCGCGCCGGATGCCCGCATCTCCGAGCGCGACCGGCACCGCGAGCTGATCATTCTTGTCATCGGCGAAACGGCGCGGGCCGACCGTTTCTCGATCAACGGCTACGCGCGCGACACCACGCCGCGCCTGCGCGAGGCCAACGCGATCAGCCTGCCCGATTTCCGCTCCTGCGGCACCTCGACGGCCATCTCCGTGCCGTGCATGTTCTCGCCGATGGGCATGGCCCGATTCGATCCGAAGAAGGCCGCCGAAGAGGAAAACCTGCTCGACATCCTGCAGCGCGCCGGCGTGAACGTGCTGTGGCTGGACAACAATTCGGATTCGAAGGGCATCGCCTTGCGCGTCCCCTACCGGGACTACAAGTCCCCCCGCATCAATACCGTGTGCGACACCGAATGTCGCGACGAGGGCATGCTGGTGCCGCTGCAGGACTACATCGACAGCCATCCCGCCGGCGACATCGTCATCGTCCTGCACCAGATGGGCAACCATGGGCCGGCCTACTACAAGCGCTATCCGCCGGCGTTCGAGAAATTCCAGCCGGCCTGCAAGAGCAAGGATTTAAGCTTGTGCAGTCAGGAGGAGATCGGCAATGCCTACGACAATGCCATCCTGTACACAGATCATTTTCTGGGGAAAGCGATCGAATTGCTAAAGCGCAACGATGCCAAGTTCGAAACGGCTCTGCTCTACCTGAGCGACCACGGCGAGTCGCTGGGCGAGGGGGGCGTCTATTTGCATGGCCTACCCC
This sequence comes from Rhodocyclaceae bacterium, assembly GCA_016791205.1. Lineage (GTDB taxonomy): Bacteria > Pseudomonadota > Gammaproteobacteria > Burkholderiales > Rhodocyclaceae > Desulfobacillus. The sequence continues at coordinate 3,424 of JAEUNH010000040.1, forward strand.
GCGCCATTGCGCCCGACAGTCAAGTCCATGTGCCGGCCATCCTCTGGTTCGGCAGCGGCTTCGACGAACTGGACTTGTCGGCCCTGATGCGCAAGCGCCACCAGCGCTTCACCCACGACCACCTGTTCCATACCGTGCTCGGCTTCCTGGAAATCAGGACCGGCTTCTACAAGCCGGAACTGGACATCCTGGACGGATGCCGGAAGGAACCTCCCGGCGGTCCGACCTAACCCGCCACCGTACCCGCCGAGGTTATGGCATAGTTGCCGCAACGGCCGCAATGACGGTTGGGAGGGATAGTTGCGCCATGAACCTACGTCCATTCACCCGCATCGTCCGGGTACTTGCCGCAAGCTTCTTCCTCGCCGCCTGCGGCTCGAAGATCTCGGCCGAGAACTTCGAACGCATCCAGAACGGCATGACGCAAAAGGAGGTCGTCGCCCTGCTGGGGGAGCCGGCCGAGACCAACAGCGTGAGCATCGGCGGCCTCTCCGGCGGCATGGCCACCTGGCAGGACGGCAACACCGTGATCTCGGTGCAGTTCGTGAACGACAAGGTGCAGGCCAAGCAGCTGAGCCGCGAGGCGCCGAAACCGCAGGCCAAATGAGCGCTGTTCCCCCGCCCCGGCTTGTGGCATAGTATTCGTCCATCACGCACACGGGGAGGGCGTATGGGCGGCGCACAGACGGCACAGGCAGTGGCGGGCGGGGTCGACCTCCACCTGGTTCTCATCCTCGGCATCATGGTCGCCACCGGTTTCCTCGGCGGCCTGGCCAATTTCTTCCTCAACGAACGCGACAGCGGCACGCCCTGGCGCACCGCCGGCAAGCACATGGTGCTCGGCGTCGTCGCCGCGCTGACCGTGCCGCTGTTCCTCAACATGATGTCCAGCCACCTGCTGGAAGCCACCCGCCTGAAATCCAGCGAGCTGTTCGTCTTCGCCGGCTTCTGCCTGCTCTACGTGGTGGTGACGCGGCGCTTCTTCGAGAACATCGCCGCCAACCTGGTGCGCCAGGTGGAGCAGGTGCGGCGGGAAGTGAAACACCTGCAGTACGCCGGCGAACGGGCTCCGCTGCCGGCTTCCGCCCTGCCGGCGACCCGCGCCGCGGAACCGGAAGCCGCGCCCGAACCGGCGCCGGCCTCCATCGTCGAGCTGCCGCGCAACGCGGTGAGCTTCGGCGACATCGAGCTGATGCGCGCGGTGGCCGAGGGCAACGCCATCTACGGCGCCAATACCGGCCTGGCCGCCAAGACCACCCTTTCCAAGGACCAGGTGGCGCCGCGCCTGGCGGCGCTCAAGGCGATGGGGCTGATCGAATCGAAGATCGACGAGCGCAACGTGGTGCGCTGGTACCTGACGCCGAAGGGCAAGTCGCTGCTCGACGGCATCAACGCCGCCGCCTCGCTGGAAGAGCGGCGCGACGCCAGCTGACGGCCT
>JAEUNH010000045.1 GCA_016791205.1 Rhodocyclaceae bacterium
GTCGCCTGGGCCCGAACGCTGTCTGCCTGATGCGCCTGGACCTGACCGGCGCCGTACGGCTGCGGCGAGAGCATGCAGTACAGCTCGACGCGATCGCTGCGGAACTGCGTCGCCCGTATGTCGAGTTCGTGAGCGGTCTCGGCGCACCGTTCGGGGCGGATCTCGACTGGTGGGTGACGCCACTGGCAAGCCGCAATACCTATGTCTGTCCGTTGTTCCGGCGACTTTGCCAGGTCGTTCTGGCGCAACGGCTTGCCGTCGCAGGGGGCGTCTCCGAAATCGTGGTTGACACGCCGGCGATGGCGGGCCTGCTGCGCGAAGCGGTGCCGTCCTCCGTGCAGGTCCTGTCCGTCCTGACGCAGCTGCGCTGGCGGCTTCGCGCGGCACTGGCCATCCTCCGTCGCCTTGCCGCGACGCTGTACGCCTGCGGCGGCCGCTATGTCTTCTCCCGCCTGATTCCTCCCGCCGGGCGCGCACTGCCCGCGGAGCCGATCACACTGGTCGACACCTTCCTGTACCCGGAGAGCATCCAGGCCGGTGCCTTCAACGACCGCCACTATCCCGGATTGATGCAACAGCTAGGCGAGGACGAGCGCCGCCGCGTGTACTGGGCGCCCGTGTTTTACCGGCTGAGGAACCACGTCCGCCAGTTCCGGCGCCTGCGCGCCTGCCGCGACAATCTCCTGCTGGCGGAGGACTATTTGCGGCTCGGAGATTACGCGTATGCAATCGGCCATTTCCTGCGCGGGCGGCGCATGCTGCCTGAGCGCGAGTTCCTCGGCATGCGCATCGGCCGACTGCTGCGCGAAGCGTATGCCGATGCCTACGCCGGGTCGGGCAGCATCGAGGGGCTGCTGCGCTACCGTTTTGCCAGGCGCCTGAACGAGGCAGGCGTGCGCCTGCAGCGCGTCGTCGAATGGTTCGAGAACCAGGAAATCGACCACGGCGCCGTGTCGGGGTGGCTGACTTTCTTTCCGGATACGAAGGTGATCGGCTATCAGGGCTTTCTCGCTTCGCGCAATTACCTGTGCATGTTTCCGCTCGAGACGGAGCGGGCCCTGGGCCTGCTTCCCCAGACCATCGGCGTCATGGGGTCCGCGCTTGCCGATCCGGCCCGGGAATTCTGCGCCGGGCTGGACGTCAGGACTGCGCCGGCCTTCCGCTTTGATGCGCTATGGCGCCTGCCGGAGGGAAGGCCGCGGCACGACGGCGCGACGCTGCTGGTGTCCCTGCCGCTCGAGATCGGCGAGACGCGGCAGATCATCGAGATGGTCGGCCTCGCGCTGGGGAACGAAGCGGTTTTCCGCGAATGGCGCGTGTGGGTCAAGCCCCATCCTGCCTTCCCGCGCCGCCTGCTCGAGGCCGGCGACCGGATGGGGCGGGAGCCCGGCTGGACGCTGGTGGAGGGCGATCTCGACGACCTGCTCGAGGTAGCCGACTGCCTCGTCGGGAGCGCCAGCAGCGCCTGCGTGCAGGCGGTGGTGCACGGCGTGCCGGCGGCGGTCGTCGGCGGGCGTGCCCGCCCGACCCTCAACCCGATTCCGGAATGGGTCGACGGCGAGCTCTGGGCGGTGTGCCACGCGGCGGAGGATCTGCGCGCGGCGCTGGCGCGGCAAGCTCGAGATGTCGACGCGCGCGCGCGACTGCGCGCGGTCGGTGCGACGGTCCGCGAGCGGCTGTTCCGGCCGGTTACGCCGATGGCGGTGCGGGAACTGCTCGGCCTGCCGCGGCGGGCCGCGGAGACCGCCGCATGAGGCTCACCGCCGTGATTCCGACCCGCAACCGTCCGACCGACCTTGGCAAGGCGGTCGCTTCCGTGCTGGCGCAGACGCGGCTGCCCGACACTCTGATGATCGTCGACCAGAGCCCCGGCGACGAATCCCGCCTTGCGGTCGAGGGCCTGTTCGCGGGCGCTGCGCCGCTGCGCCTCGATTACGTGCACGACACGGCCATCGCCGGGCTGGTCGATGCCAAGCGCGTCGCCGCCGGGCGCGCCGACGGCGACGTCGTCTGCTTCCTCGAGGACGACATCGTGCTCGAGCCGGACTATTTCGAGCAGATCGAGCGCGGCTTCGCCGTCCGCCCCGAGATGCTCGGCTGCTGCGGCGTGGTGACCAACCTGCCGCCGCTGCCGGCCTTCTACGTGTCGCTGTTCCACATCTTCCATCGAGGCATTTTTCGGGACCCGAGGGTTGGCGTGCATGGTTTCGTCGCGGGCCGAGGTCATGTCCTTGTTCCCAGTCATGCTCTGTCGGGAGGGGTATCCGCCTGGTGCCGTGAAGTATTCGCAGAAATTCGCTTCGATATCGAGAATGATTTTTTCATGCTTGAGGATATCGATTTCTCGACCCGTGCCCACGAACGATTTGGAAAGCGATTCTTCATCAACCCGAACGCGAGATTGGCGCACTACATGTCGCCCGTGAACCGTGCCCGGCTTGGACAGCGTCAGCAGCGCAAGCTGCGCGAATACGTGACTTTCTACAAGAAGAGGCGGGGCAGAACCAGCGCCTTCGTTTCGCTCGTATGGCTCGTTGCCGGCCTGTTCCTGGAGGCGCTGTTTCAGGCTGCGACGGCCAGAAGCCTTGCCCCGGTGGCCGGTACACTGACCGGCTTGGCCGAAGGAATCCGGCGGCCGTTGAAAGGCGAAGAACGATGATCGTGGCTGTCTGGGGCGCGAGCGGTTTTGTCGGCAACCATCTGGTCGACGCGCTCTTGGAACGTGGCATGAGAGTACGCGCTTTGGGACGGGATCACTCCGCTTGGCCGGCTTCCCTGCGCGACCGGGTTGAAGCGATATCACTCCCGCTGACGGCGTCCACCGCGGATTTCCGCGCGGCGCTGTCCGGGGTTTCCTGCGTCGTGCATTGCGCAGGCACTCCCGGGGCGTCGCCCGACGAATTGGCCGCGCATGAACTCGGCACGCGCGCGCTGGCGGAAGCCGCCGCCGCCTGCGGCGTTGGCCGCTTGATTCTGTTGTCCACCGTTGCGGTCTATGGCCAACACGGCCAGAAACTGGTCGGGCCGGAAACGCCGCCGCGTCCCGATTCTCCCTACGGACACAGCAGACTGAATGCCGAGTCGGCTGCTCGGGAGGCGCTCTCAGGCTCATCGACAAAGCTGGCGGTCGTCCGTGTTCCGGCTGTGGTCGGGATTGGAATGCGCGGCACGGTTCTGCAGCGGTTTTTTTCCATCCTGCGCTGGGGATTTTTCATCCATCCCGGGGAAAGAAAGGCCACGCTCGGCTGCATCGGCGCGCACCGACTGGGTCAATGCCTGGTCGGGCTGGTGGCCATGCCGGACAGCCAACTGCCCGAATGCAGCCAATTTGCCGAGAACATACCCTGGATTGACATGGTTTCCTGGTATGAGAGCAGGACGGAGCGTTTTGTCTTGCGGATACCCCTGCCGACCAAGGCTCTGGAACGCATGGTCGGACTGCTGCGGATACCCCGATTGCTCGGTCCGATCCAGGTATTGAGCAACCAGACCAGATACAGGGATGACGCATCGCTGCTGTCAGCGGGCGAGACAACTGCGCTCGCGTCCACGAAGGACGATATCGAGTGCATCATCGAGTCGCATTCCGGAATCAGGAATCCACGCGCGGTGCCGTTCGACGCTAAGCCGGAATTTAAGACATCCGCGCATCTGCTGTTTTTTCTTTGGCTGGCGTTTTTTGCCTACTCAACCAGCGCCGCGTTGCTGTTTCAGAAGCTCCTGCTCCCGTTCCTGCCGTCCTTGCATAGCGGATCGGGACTGCTTTCGGGGGATTCGGCATATTTTCATCTGGTGGCGGTGGATTTGGCGAAGGCGATTGCGGAACAGGGCTGGGCGGCATGGTCGCCCTGGCCGACGCATAGCGCGTCAGGGAACGCCGCCGCGCTTGCCGCCTTGTATTTCTGGTTCGGACCGGAGCCGTCCCTCATCGTTCCGGTCAACGCCCTGCTGCACGCGACGTCCGCCATCCTGCTGGTACTGATTTCCCGTCGCATTGTTCCCGGAACGACGGGATTTCATGCAGGCATCGCTGCGGCGGTGCTTTTTGTCATCTTTCCTTCCGCACTGAATTGGTACGGCCAGGTCCACAAGGACGGGTATGCGATTCTGGGATTCTTGCTTTTTCTCTTGTCATTGGTCCATGCACTCGAAGGGAAGCTCGTCGCAGCCTCGGCAACGGCGCTTGCCGGGATCGCCCTGACGGCCTTCGTGCGTCCCCATGGCATGATCCTCCTGGCTGGCGCAGCCGGGATTGCCGTTATATGCGCAGCCATGAAACGCAACAAGTCTGCCATTACCGCCAGCGCTGCCGTATTCACCGGCGCGATGGTGCTGGCGGGTATGCCGATGACTCAGAAGGCCCCCGGTTCCTCGCTGGATCTGGCCCAATATCAACCATACCTTGACCCTAGCGCATCGCTGTCACCTGAAATCAAGGATTGGACCTGGCGGCGCTCTGAGTACCTGCCGCCCGCGCTGGATAGCCTGTTCGAACGGGCCAGCAACGTTCGCGTGAATTACTTGGCCTTTGGCGTGGCGAGCGGGGCAAGTTCCATGATCGACCAGGACATCATGCCCCGCTCCGTGGGTGAGGCGCTGAGCTATATGCCGCGTGCCATGCAGATCGGATTGCTCGCCCCCTTTCCGGCAGACTGGTGGAGAAGTAGGACGCCGGCGCGTCTGGTGGGAACACTCGAAACCGCGGTCTGGTATTGCATGATACCGGGTTTGCTTTTTTCATTTGTTCGGTTTTTTAGTATCCGGATGTTCCTTGTCGTGGTCATTTCGCTCG
>JAEUNH010000048.1 GCA_016791205.1 Rhodocyclaceae bacterium
AGCTGCTCGGCCTCGTGCCGGCCTTCCGTGATCCACTGCTCCAGCGCCTCGACCTGGGTGGCGAGCAGCGCCTGCAGGCCGGCGGCGCGGATCTCGTGCAGCGAACCGCCCACGCCCCGATAGGCCCACAGGCCCACGCCGAGGATGGCGGCCAGCAGCAGGAGCAGGGCGAGGCGGGCGCGGTCGAGGGACTGGATCACGATGGGCGGATGATACCCCGCATTTATGCATGCACGGACGGGGAAGCGACGGCCAGCGGCGAGGAAGCCGGAAGGCGGACCACACGCCGCAGGCGGGGGGGCGACAAGGCCGAATATTTGCATTGACGGCAAATATATTTGTTGGAATATAATGGCGCATCGACAGACATAAGCCTCCTGTCGATCAGGACCGGCTTCCGCTTTGAGGAGGGTGGAGGACGGGAACGAGAAGAGAGTTTGCGGCCCCGCTGCGCGGGGCCGTTTTTTTCAGATGTCCGCCAGGGGCGTGCGCCGGCCGCTGGCGTCGCGCACCCGCATGCGGCGGGCGAGTGACTTCAGCAGGCCGTCGAGCTTGCCGAGATCACCCTGCGGCAACCGCATCAAGGCGTCGGGCAGGACGCCCTCGTATGGCTTGGGAGCCATGGCAACGATGTCCTTGCCGCGCGGGGTAAGGAACAGCTGAACGACGCGCTGGTCCTCGCGCCTGCGTTCGCGGCGGATCAGTTTGCGCCGCACCAGTTTGTCGACCAGATTGCTCGCCGTCGATTGGTGGATGGCCAGTGCGCGCGCCAGTTCGGTTACGCGCAAACCGGGTGCCGAGGCGATCTGCGCCAACGCCCAGAGCTGGGAACCGCTGATGCCGGTTTCCTGTTCCACCCACTGGAAGTGCTTCTTGGCCGACTTGAAGATGAAGCGGAACTGCTGCAGGACGGCGATGGCCTGTTCGTGCCGTCGCTCTGTCGCGCTGCGCTTTTCGCCGCTCATCGGACTGGCCGGATCTGGTGGAGGAGAATGAACTATGCCAGAAATCGCGCCTTGCGCAAGGTGTTCGCAGCCGCCATCATAGACGGACCGATCGATAGCGTGCTGTGCCCTTGAGCCCGATTGAACTGAACGGTCAAACCCGGAGAGCCCGATGTCCCTGTCCCTGCGCTTCATCCTGCCCCTGATCCTGGCTCTGGCGGCGATGGCCTATGGCGTCGTGCCGCTGGTCGACCAGCTGATGCTGCGCTGGTTCGTGCGCGACCTCGATATTCGCGCCGAGCTGGTGGCCAACTCGCTGCATGAGCCTTTGCAGGAACAGTTGCGCGCTGGCAAGCCGGCGAAAACGCAGGCCTATCTGACCCGGCTCATCCAGGACGAGCGCCTGTTCGGCCTCGGCTTCTGTCCCGAGGGCGGCGGCGCGCCGATCGTCACCAAAGGCTTTCCTGCCGCCATCCGCTGCGATGGGCTCGCGCGTTTCGGCGATCCGGTGGCGCGTCTGCTGGAAAGCGAGCAGGGTCCGGTGCACGTGGCCGTGCATGCCATCGAGGTGGACAGCCAGGCATTGGGCCGGCTGGTATTGCTGCACGACATGAGTTTCATCCAGCGCCGCACCGAGGAGACCAAGCGCTACGTCTTCTATTTCTTCGTCAGCCTCAGTTTGATCGTCTCGCTGATCACGGTGGCCATCGCCCAGCTCTCCTGGCGCGGCTGGATCAAGGGCATGCGCGCCCTGCTGCGCGGCGAGGGGCTGCTGCGCGAGCCGGGCAAGGCCGAGACGGCGCCGGAGTTCCAGCCGATCGCCCGCGACCTGCGGGTGCTGATCCGCGAAATGGAATCGGAAATCCGCCCGCGCGACGATGCGCAACTGTCCTGGAAGCCGGAGACGCTGCGTGCCATCCTGCACGGCGAGCTCTCCGGCGAGGACGTGCTGGTCGTCTCCAACCGCGAGCCCTACATCCACGTACATCGCGGCGACCGCATCGAGGTGCAACGGCCGGCGAGCGGCCTGGTCACCGCGCTGGAGCCGATCATGCGCGCCTGCTCGGGAACCTGGATCGCGCATGGCAGCGGCAGCGCCGACCGGGATGTCGTCGACCGGCAGGACCGCGTCGCCGTGCCGCCCGAGCATCCGGCCTACCATATCCACCGCGTCTGGCTGACGAAGGAAGAGGAGGCCGGCTACTACTACGGCTTCGCCAACGAGGGTCTCTGGCCGCTGTGCCACATCGCCCATGTCCGCCCCACCTTCCGCACAGCCGATTGGGAACATTATGTCGCGGTCAATCGCAAGTTCGCCGACGCCGTCTTCGCCGAGGCGAAGAAGCCCAATCCCATCGTGCTGGTGCAGGATTACCACCTGGCCCTGCTGCCGCGCCTGATCCGCGAGCGTCTGCCCGAGGCGATCGTCATCACTTTCTGGCACATCCCCTGGCCGAATCCCGAAGCGTTCTCCATCTGCCCCTGGCGCGAGGAGATTCTCGAGGGCCTGCTCGGCAGCAGCATCCTCGGCTTCCACACCCAGTTTCATTGCAACAATTTCGTCGACACAGTGGACCGCATGCTGGAGGCGCGCGTCGACCGCGAGAGCTTCACGGTCAGCTACGGCGGCAAGCCGACGGTGGTGAAGCGCTATCCGATCTCCATCGACTGGCCGCCGGCGGCCGAACTGACCGAGAAGCGCGTGGATGCGTGCCGCGAGGAAGTGCGCCGCCGGCACGGCCTCGGCGCCGCCCACCTGCTCGGCGTCGGCGTGGACCGCCTCGACTACACCAAGGGCGTCGTCGAGCGCTTTCGCGCCATCGAGCGCCTGCTGGAACTGGAGCCGGCCTGGACCGGCCGCTTCAGTTTCGTGCAGATCGCTGCGCCGACGCGCACCAGCATCGGCGAATACCAGCAGTACGAGGCGCACGTGCGCGCCCTGGCGGCGGAAATCAACTCGCGCTACGGCCGCGGCGGCTACCAGCCGATCATTCTGAAGATCGAGCATCACGAGCCGCCCGACGTCTATGAATACTACCGTGCGGCCGACCTGTGCTTCGTCTCCAGCCTGCACGACGGCATGAACCTGGTGGCGAAGGAGTTCGTCGCTGCCCGCGAAGACGATCGAGGCGTGCTCATCCTCAGCCAATTTACAGGTGCGGCGCGCGAGCTGCCCGAGGCCCTGATCGTCAATCCCTACGATTCCGACCAGTGCGCCGCGGCACTGCACAAGGCGCTTGCCATGCCGATGGTCGAGCAGCGAGACCGCATGCGCCTGATGCGCGGCCTGGTGGCGGAATTCAACGTCTATCGCTGGGCAGGCCGCATGCTGCTCGACGCGGCCGGCATGCGGCGGCGCGGCAAGATGGCGGAGCAGAAGAAGCGATGGCCGGGCCGGCAATGAAGGCGCCGCCCGCACCCGGCGCCGAGCGCGCTTTCTTCTTCGACATCGACGGCACCCTGCTGGAGATCGCCGACACCCCCTCCGGCGTGCGGGTTGACGCCGAACTGATCGACACGATCCGCCGCCTGCATGCCTGCAGCGGCGGTGCCGTGGCGCTCATCAGCGGACGGCGCGTTGCCGACATCGATGCCCTGTTTCCCGGCCTGCGCCTGCCGCTGGCCGGCCAGCACGGCCTGGAGCGCCGGGATGCGGCGGGCGGCCTCCACGCCCACCCCCCCGAGGGCGTGGACTGGCCCTGGCTGAAGGCGCTGGTGAAGGGCACCTTCTGCACCGCGCAAGGGTTGCTGGTCGAGGACAAGGGCTTGACGCTGGCGGTGCATTTCAGGCTGAATCCCGCAGAGGAAGGGCGCGTCAAGACGGCGCTCGCGCGGATCGTCGCTGACGCCGGCGCCGCAGTCAGTCTGCAGCCGGGCAAGTGCGTGGTGGAGGTGAAGCCATCCGGGCGCGATAAGGGCACCGCCATCGCAGAGTTCATGACCGAGCCGCCCTTCAAGGGAAGGCGGCCGGTGTTCATCGGCGACGACGTCACGGACGAATATGGATTTCGCATGGTGAATGAGATGGGCGGGGATTCGGTCAAGGTGGGTGCGGAGGAAACCGCTGCGCGCTGGCGCATGGCGGACGTGCCGGCGGTGCGCGCCTGGCTGGAGGACATCCTGGGCGGCGACCCGGCCTGCCGCGGGGAGGAGACGGCATGAACACTCTCGACCTGGCCATGATCGGCAACTGCAGCATCGGCGCGCTGATCGACGCGCGGGCCGAAATCGTCTGGGCCTGCTTTCCGCGTTTCGACGGCGACGCGATGTTCTGCTCGCTGCTGCGCGAACGCGACGGCGCCGAGGATTGCGGTTTCATGGCAGTCGACCTGGTGGACTTCTCCCATGCCGAGCAGGAATACCTGACCAATACCGCGATCCTCGTCACCCGTCTGTACGACAAGCACGGCGGCGCGGTGGAGGTGACGGACTTCGCGCCGCGCTTCCGTTCGCACGGCCGCATGTTCGCGCCGATGACCCTGGTGCGGCGACTGCGGCGCCTCGAAGGCAGCCCGCGCATCGTGCTGCGCGTGCGTCCAGCCCACGACTACGGCCGCAGCCGCCCGGCCGTGACCTGGGGCAGCAACCACATCCGCTACGTCACGCCCGACCTCACCCTGCGCCTGACCACCAACGCCTCGGTCACCGCCGTGCTCGAAGAGATGCCGTTCTTCCTCGAGGATACCGCCACGCTGATCCTCGGCCCCGACGAGACCCTGCAGGGCGCGGTGGGCGAGACGGGACGGCAGTTCGCCGAGGAGACGGCCGCCTACTGGCGCGAATGGGTGCGCTACCTGTCGATTCCCTTCGAGTGGCAGGAGGCGGTGATCCGCGCCGCCATCACGCTCAAGCTCAACGCCTACGACGATTCGGGCGCCATCGTCGCCGCCATGACCACCTCGATCCCCGAGGCGGCCGGCAGCGGCCGCAACTGGGATTACCGCTATTGCTGGCTGCGCGACGGCTATTTCGTGGTGAATGCGTTGAACCGCCTGGGCACCACCCGCACCATGGAGCGCTACCTCGGCTACGTGGTGAACATCGCCGGTGGCGTCAAGGATGACGTGCTGCAGCCGGTCTACCGCATCAACGGCCGCGCCGGAATCGAGGAGCGCGAAATCGACAGTTTGCCGGGCTACCGGGGCATGGGACCGGTGCGCATCGGCAACCAGGCTTATCGCCAGGTGCAGCACGACGTCTACGGCTCGGCCATCCTCACCGCCACCCACGTCTTTTTCGACCGGCGCCTGGTGCGCTGCGGCGACGAGGCGCTGTTCCACCGGCTCGAAGCGCTCGGCGAGCGCGCCGTGCAGGTGCACGACCAGCCAGACGCCGGGCTGTGGGAGCTGCGCGGCGCGGCGCGCGTGCACACCTTCTCCAGCGTCATGTGCTGGGCCGCCTGCGATCGCCTGGCGAAGATCGCCGCACGGCTTGGCCTGGCCCAGCGCCACGACTATTGGCAGGCCCAGGCCGAGCGCATCCACCGCGTCGTTTGTGGTCGGGCCTGGAACGGCAAGCTCAACAGCTTCGTCGCCACGCTCGACGGCAATTCGATGGACGCCAGCCTGCTGCTGCTCAACGAGGTCGGCTTCCTGCAGGCGGACGACCCGCGCTTCGCCGGGACGGTCGCCGCCGTCGAGCGTGAACTGCGCCACGGCGACTTCATCTTCCGCTACGTCGAGAAGGACGATTTCGGCAGACCAGAGAACGCCTTCCTGATCTGCACCTTCTGGTACATCAATGCGCTCTCGGCGCTCGGCCGCCGCGACGAGGCGCGGGCGCTGTTCGAGCGCCTGCTCGCCAGCCGCAACCGCCACGGCCTGCTCGCCGAGCACATCGACCCGCGCACGGGCGAACTGTGGGGCAACTTTGTGCAGACCTACAGCATGGTCGGCCTGATCAATTCGGCGATCCGGCTCAGCGTGCGCTGGGATCAGGCGTTCTGAGGCTGCGACGAGTTCACCGTCCCCCCCGGACCGACTTTTTGCTGTCCTGCGGGCCGGACGCAGGCGCCTCGATCTTCCTTCGGACCGCTGCGGCTGACTTAATCCAGCGCTTCGGCGCCGATCGCTCCGAAGCCGCCGCAGGATGGCAGGTCGGATTCGCCGGCGGCGGGCAATTGCGCCGCCAGCTCGCGCAGGGCGCTGCGCAGGCCTTCCTCCAGCACTGGGTGGTAGAACGGCAGGCGCAGCAGCTCGCGCACCGTCATGCTGCGGTCGAGCGCCAGCGCTAGTAAGTGGGCCATGTGCTCCCCAGACGGTGCGCACAGCTCGGCGCCGAGCAGCTTGCCGGTATCCGGTTCGGCATAAATGCGCATCAGGCCGTGGTTGCGCTGGCCGGCGCGGGCGCGGCCCTGATGCGCGAAATCGATATCGCCCTCGATGAACGACCCCCCCGCCAGCTCGGTGCGGCGGCGACCGACGACGGCGATGTTGGGCTCGGAGAAGACGATGGCGAGCGGCGTGCGCCGCACGTAGCAGGCCGGTTTTTCGCCGGTGGCGAGGCGTACGGCGTTGAGCCCGGCGATGTGTCCCTCGTCGGCGGCCTCGTGCAGCAGCGCCCGCTCGCCGTTGGCGTCGCCGGCGAGGAATAGCGGCAGGTCCGCCACCTGCTGCGTGTTCGGGTCGACCGGCGGCATCCCGCGCGGGTCGAGCGAAATGCCCAGGGTTTCCAGGCCGAGGCTGGCGAGGTTGGGCCGGCGGCCGAGCGCGGCGAGCACGGCGTCCACCGTCGCCTCGGCGGCCCCGGCGCGTACGCGGATCGCGCCGTCTGCGGCAGCCACTTCCGCTTCGGCGCCGAGGTGCAGGGCGAACTCCCCGCCGAGCAGCACCGTGGCGGTGGCACCGACTTTTGCGTCGGAGAGGCCGCCGATGTGGCCGCGGCCGAAGGCGGCAACGTCGATGCCCAGCCGTGCCAGCGCCTGCGCCATCTCGACGCCGATGGCGCCAAGGCCGATGACCGCGATGCGCGACGGCAGGGTCTCACGCTCGAACAGCGTGTCGGTGGTGAGCAGCCGCTCGCCCAGTGCCTGCCAGGCCGGCGGCACCACCGGGCTGGAGCCGGTGGCGAGGACGATGGCGCGGGCGGAGATCTCTCGGCCGTTGACTTCCAGCCGGCCGGGGCCGAGCAGGCGGGCGCGACCGGCGACGGCGCGCTCGCCCAGATTGTCGGTGGCCTGCAGGGTGCCCTTGACGAAGCCGTCGCGCAGCCGCCGCACGCGGCGCAGCACGGCGGGCAGGTCCACCGAGAGCGATCCGGCGCCGCGGATGCCGAATTCCTCGAAGGCGTGGCGGCGGTGGTAGGCGTTGGCGGCTTCGATCAGCACTTTCGAGGGCATGCAGCCGACGCGGGCGCAGGTGGTGCCCCAGGCGCCGTCGTTGACCAGCAGGAAGTTCGGCGTGCGCTTTCGCACCTCGCGCAGCGCGGCGAGCCCGGCGCTGCCGGCGCCGACGATGACGACATCGTAGCGATCGTTCATGATGGTTTCTCCATTTCGGTTCGTGGCGCGCCGGGGTGGCGGCGCTATCGGCGGGTCGCGCCGTTCCGGTAAAGCCAGCCGCGCCGCACGCACCACTTTTCCGTCTCGACGGCGAAGAACACCAGCGTCGAGGCGGCGAGGCAGAGCAGCAGCTCGTCGAGATCGAGCGGCTCGGTCTTGAAGATGTCGTTCGCTGCCGGCACGTAGATCGTCGCCAGCTGCAGGCCGAGGGTGAACAGCACCGTCGCCATGAGGATCGGGTTGGACCAGAAGCCGAGGCGGAAGGTCGAATCGCGCTCGGAGCGGATGGCCAGCGCGTGGCCGAGCTGCGACAGGCACAGCACGGTGAACACCATGGTCTGCCAGTGGGCGCCGCTGTGGCCGATCGACCAGGCCTGCAGCACCAGGCACACCGCACCCATGGTCAGGCCGACCCAGACCATGTGCTGCCACATGCCGTGGGCGAAGATGCTCTCGTCGGGGCGGCGCGGCGGTCGCTGCATGAGATTGCGCTCGCCGCGCTCGGCCGCCAGCGCCAGCCCCGGCAGGCCGTCGGTGACCAGGTTGATCCAGAGGATGTGGATCGGCAGCAGCGGGATCGGCAGGCCGAGGAAGGGGGCGAGGAAGATGGTCCAGATTTCGCCCGAGTTGCTGGTCATGGTGTACTTGATGAACTTGCGGACGTTGTCGAAGATGCGCCGGCCTTCGCGCACGGCATGCACGATGGAGGCGAAGTTGTCGTCGAGCAGCACCATGTGGGCGGCCTCGCGGGCGACGTCGGTGCCGCCCTGGCCCATCGCCACGCCGATGTCGGCGGCCTTCAGCGCCGGCGCATCGTTCACGCCGTCGCCGGTCATGGCAGCGAACTCGCCCGCCGCCTGCAGGGCGCGGACGATGCGGATTTTCTGCTCCGGGTCGACGCGGGCGTAGACGCGGATCTCCTTTACCTGGGCGGCGAAGTCGGCGTCGGAAAGGGCGGCCAGCTCGATGCCGCTGACGACGCGCCCGCCCCGGTCGAGGATGCCGAGCCGCTCGGCGATGGCGCGCGCCGTGGCCGGGTGGTCGCCGGTGATCATCACCGGCACGATGCCGGCGGCGAGGCATTCGGCAACGGCCTGCGCCGCCTCCTCGCGCGGCGGGTCCATCAGGCCGACCAGGCCGAGGAAGGTGAGGTCGCCCTCCGCCTCCTCGATGTCCGACGGCAGCGTGTCCAGCCGCCGCTCGGCGAAGGCTAGAACCCGCAGGCCGCGCGCGGCGAGGCGCTCGGCCTGGGCCAGCGCTTCCTCGGCGTCGAAGGGCGCCGGCCCGCGCGCGGTGAGCCGCCACGGGCAGCGTTTGAGGATAGCCTCGGGCGCGCCCTTGACGCAGACGAGGAAGCCTTCGTCGAGTGCATGTACCGTCGCCATCCGCTTGCGCCCGGAATCGAAGGGAAATTCGCCGTGCCGCGGAGACCGACTTTTCAGGGTGTCGAGGTCCACGCCGCGCAGGCGCGCCGCATCGAGCAGCGCCACCTCGGTCGGGTCGCCGGCGATGCGGCCGTCCGCGCCGGGGGCGGCATCGTTCGCCAAAGCGAGCGCGCGCAGCAGGCTCGGCCAGGGTTCGACGCGCAGGTCTTCGCCTTCGGTCCAGAACACCTCCGCATGCATGCGGTTTTGCGTCAGCGTGCCGGTCTTGTCGGAGCAGATGAAAGTGATCGAGCCGAGCGTCTCCACCGCCGGCAGCCGCCGGATGAGGGCGTTCTGCTTGACCATCTTCGAAGCGCCCAGGGCGAGCGAGATCGCCACCACCGCCGGCAGCGCCTCGGGGATGGCTGCCACGGCGAGGCTCACCGCGGTGAGGAACATCAGCACCGGCGGCTCGCCGCGCGCGAGCCCCGCGACGAAGACGATCGCGCAGATGCCCAGCACCGCCCAGGCCAGCCGCGCGCCGAAGCGCGCCAGGCGTTTCTGCAGCGGCGTCTTCACTTCCTCCGCGCCTTCCAGCAGCCGCGCGATGCGGCCGAGTTCGGTGGCAGAGCCGGTGGCGACGACCAGGCCGAGCCCGCGGCCGTTGGCCACCTGGGTGCCCTTCCAGGCCATGTTGGCGCGGTCGCCGAGCGGCAGCCGGGTTTCCGCCAGCGCCTCGACATGCTTTTCCACCGGCTGCGATTCGCCGGTGAGCGCGGCTTCCGACAGGCGCAGCTGCGCCGCCTCGATCAGGCGCAGGTCGGCCGGCACCACGTTGCCGGCCTCCAGCAGCACGATGTCGCCCGGTACCAGCTGGTCGGCCGGCAGCGTCGCCACGGCGCCGTCGCGGCGCACCCGCGCGCTGGGCGCCGCCATCAGGCGCAGCGCCGCCATGGCGCGCTCGGCGCGCCATTCCTGCACGAAGCCGATCACCGCGTTGAGCAGCACGATGACGAAGATGGCGATGGTGTCCGAGGGCTCACCGACGATGCCCGAGACCACCGCCGCGGCGACCAGCACCAGGATCATGAAGTCGGCGAACTGGTCGGCCAGCATGCGCAGCGGCGAGCGCCGTCTGCCTTCCGGCAGCGCGTTCGGGCCGTGCCGCGCGAGGCGCGCCTCGGCTTCGGCAAAAGTCAGTCCCAGCGGCACGGCGTCGAGGGCGCGCAGGGTCGCTTCCACGGATTCGGTGTGCCAGTGCTTATCCGCCATAGTGGAAGAGAACATAGCTGTTGAGGAGGTAGAGCGCGAGCAAGCCCAGGCTGATCCAGCTCACGCTGCGCCACAACTGGCCGGCGGGCCGGTAGAACAGGCCGATCACGGCCACCCCCGTCATGACGAGGGCGGTGAGGGCTGAGACGGCTTGCACCGGCGACACGGCGGCGAGCAGCGGCCCGTCGAGGTAGAAAAGGTCGTCGATGGCGAGGATCAGGATATCGAAGAGATTGCTGCCGAACAGATTCGCCACCGCCATGTCGAGCGCGCCGAGGCGCACGGCGGAGAGAGTGACGGCAATCTCCGGCGCCGAGGTGGCGGCGGCGACGAGCAGGGTGCCGACGAAGGAGTCGTGCCAGCCCATTTGCCGGGAAATGTCTGCGCCGACGAAGGGCAGCCAGGTTCCGGCGGCCACCACCACGCCGGCGGCCAGCGCATAGCCGGTCGCAGCGCTTTTCAGACTGATGTGCGGGTAGCGCTCGGCGACTTCCTCGACGAACGCCGCCATTTCCCTGAGTTCGTAGCGGTACAGGGTGCGCATGGCGAGCAGATACAGAGCGACGATGACCGGCGTGTACAGGCCGACGTGGCCGAATGCCGGCATGGCGTCCTGCCGCGTGAGCAGGATGGAGAAGCCGGCGAGGCCGATCAGAACGATGCCGAAGGCGGCGGAGAGGATGTGGCCGCGGCTGGCGCGTGCGTAGATTGACTCCGCCGGGTGCAGGAAGTCGACGGCGACGAGAATGGCGAGATTGAACACGCAACTGCCGAGGACGTCCCCGACGGCAATGTCCGGCACCCGAGCGATGGTCACCGCCGAGAGGCCGGTGACGAGTTCAGGCAGCGAGGTGACGGTGGCGAGCAGGATCAGGCCGACCCAGCCGCGGCCGAGACCGGTCTTTTCGGCGATGACGTCGCCGTAGCGCGACAGGCGCGCGCCGGCCAGGCCGATGGCGGCGATGCAGAGGGCGAGATTGAGCCAGACCAGCATGATTTTCCCGCCGGTGCGGCGCGGACTTACTTGACCAGCGTCACCGGCACGTCGGCGAGATGGATCACCTTGGAGGCGACGGAGCCGAGCAGCACGCTTGCCGCCGCGCCCAAGCCGCGCGTGCCCATGACGATGCCGTCGCAGTTCTGCTCAAGGGCGGTTCTGGCGATGGTTTCCGCGATCGGGCCGATCAGCACCAGCGGCGTATAGCGCGCCTTGGCGGCGTCGAGCAGCGTCCGGGCGGACTGCAGGGCGTCGCCGCCGCGGCTCTCTTCCATGGCTTCGATTTCTTCCTTCTTGAGGAAGCTGCGCACTTCCCAGTCGTCGGCCGGCGGCTGGACGTTAAGCAGGACGATTTCCATGGCCGGGTTTATGCCGGCCAACGCGGCGGCGTGACTGACGGCGCGGTCGGAATTGGACGAGCCATCCACGGGGACGAGGGCTTTGCGCATGATGAGAGGTTCCTTCGATTAAGGCATCTGCCGGGATTATCCCATTCTTCACCCTGGTTTTGACCGCATTGGGGAAACCACGTAGGCGAAACCGCTCGAAAGCCTCCGTCCGGATGATAAAATCCGCCGCTGCCGATTCTGGAGCCTGACATGTCCCTCGCCCACACTCTGCCCGCTCGCTTGCTCCCCGCCGGCGGCCTGTTTTTCTTCGCTGCGGCCGCCCGGGCGGCCGACGGGCCGGTCGTGGCGGGTATTCCGGTTGACTTCATTCTCTTCGCTGCGACGCTGATCGGCGTGGCGATGTTCCACCATCACGTGCTGAAGGTGGCCCTGACCGGGCTGGCGGTCATCACGGTCTATAAAATCGTCTTCACCGGCTTCAAGACGGGCGAGGGCCTCGCCGGATTCGGTCTGCACATGGCCCACGAGTGGGTGCTGCTGGTGAACCTGCTCTGCCTGCTGGTCGGCTTCGCCCTGCTGGCGCGCCACTTCGAGGACAGCGGCGTGCCGGAGGTGCTGCCGCGACTGCTGCCGGAGGGCTGGCTCGGGCCCTTCGTGCTGCTGGTCATCATCTGGGTCCTTTCGGGCTTCCTCGACAACATCGCGGCCGCGCTGATCGGCGCCACCGTGGCGGCCAGCGTCTTCAAGCGCAAGGTGCACATCGGCGATCTGGCCGCCATCGTCGCGGCGTCGAACGCCGGCGGCGCCTGCAGCGTGGTGGGCGACACCACCACCACCATGATGTGGATCGCCGGCGTCAGCCCCTTCGACGTGGTCGAGGCCTATGTCGCGGCGACGGTGGCGCTGGTGGTGTTCGGCATCCCGGCGGCGCTGCAGCAGAACCGGCACCAGGCCATCGTGCGCAACCTGCAGGCCGCCCACCACATCGACTGGGCGCGCGTCGGCATCGTCGGCGCCATCCTCCTCGGCGCCATCGCCACCAACGTCACGGTGAACCTGAAATTCGCCGAGGCCGCCGACCACTTTCCCTTCCTCGGCGTCGCCGTGTGGGTGGTGCTGCTCGCCGCCGTGCCGCTGAGGAAGCCCGAGTGGAGCCTGCTGCCGGACGCGGTCAAGGGCTCGATCTTCCTGCTGGCCCTGGTCACCTGCGCCTCGATGATGCCGGTGGAAAAGCTGCCGCCTGCCTCCTGGCCGTCGGCGCTGTCGCTCGGCTTCATCTCCGCGGTGTTCGACAACATCCCGCTCACCGCGCTGGCCTTGAAGCAGGGTGGCTACGACTGGGGCTTCCTCGCCTATGCCGTCGGCTTCGGCGGCTCGATGCTGTGGTTCGGCTCCTCGGCCGGGGTGGCGGTATCCAATCTCTTCCCCGAGGCCAAGTCGGTCGGCCAGTGGCTGCGCCATGGCTGGTACATCCCGATCGGCTATGTCGCCGGCTTCTTCGCCCTGCTGCTCGTCCTCGGCTGGCATCCGCACGAGAAGCAGAAGGCCGTATCGGCCCAGCCGGCGGTCACGATGGTCGTCGTGCAGGCGGCATAGCACCGCTTCGGTTATGCTTGCGGGCGACGGGGCAACCTGTCGCCCGTGTCATTTTGGAAGCCCGATGCACGAAGGTCTGCGTCTCGTTCTCGTCCTGCTGACTGCCGCCGTGCTGGCGGTCGGCATCGTGCGCGCCCTGCGCCTGCCCTCGCTGCTGGCCTATCTGGCCATCGGCATCGCCGTCGGCCCGCACGCCCTGGGCTGGCTGCCCGAGAGCGAACAGACCGCGCGGCTGGCCGAGTTCGGCGTGGTGTTCCTGATGTTCTCCATTGGCCTCGAGTTCTCGTTGCCGCGCCTCGTCGCCATGCGCGGGCAGGTGTTCGGTCTCGGCATCGCCCAGGTGGCGACGACGACGCTGGCCACCCTGCTGATTGGGCTTACCGGCGGCATCCCCTGGCAGGGCGGCCTGGCGCTTGGCGCGGCCTATGCCATGAGCTCGACGGCCATTGTCGGCCGCCTGCTGTCCGAGAAGCTAGATCTGCACTCTGCCTCCGGTCGGCGCACCATGAGCGTGCTGCTGTTCCAGGACCTCATGGTGGTGTTCATGCTGATCCTGATTCCGGCCCTGGCCGACACCTCGCGCCTCGCCGCGGCGCTGGCGACGGCGCTGGCGCAGACGCTGGCTGTCCTGCTGCTGGTGATCGTCGCCGGGCGGCCGCTCATCCGCTGGTGGTTCGACCTCGTCGTGCGGCGCAAGTCCGCCGAGCTGTTCATGCTCAACGTGCTGTGGGTCACCATCGCCCTGGCCTTCCTCACCGAATGGGCCGGCCTGTCGCTGACCCTGGGCGCCTTCCTCGGCGGCATGCTCATCTCCGAGACGATGTACCGACACCAGGTCGAGGCGGACATCCGCCCCTTCCGCGACGTGCTGCTGGGCCTGTTCTTCATCACCATCGGAGCCCAGCTCGACTTGGCCATCGTCTGGCAGCGCATCGAATGGGTGGCGCTGGTGCTCGCCGGGCTGGTGGCCGGCAAGGGCCTGCTGATGCTGATCGTCACGCGCCTCGCCGGCGCCGACAACTCGGTTGCCTTCCGCACCGCGGCGCAACTGGCGCAGGCGGGGGAGTTCGGTTTTGTCCTGCTGACCCTGGCCGGCGAACACAGGTTGCTGGCGCCAGAGGTGCTGCAGCCTTCGCTCGCCGGCATGTTGTTGTCCATGCTGATCGCGCCTCTCATTATCGAGCGGGCGCGGCACTGGAGCACCCGCCTGAGCCAGGACGAATGGCTGCGGCACTCCGCCGCCCTGCAGGAAGTGGCGGCCCATGCCTTCAACATCCGGAACCATGCCATCGTCTGCGGCTACGGCCGCACCGGCCAGAGCGTCGCCCGCTTCCTCACCAAGGAGAAGATTCCCTTCATCGCCCTCGACATGGACGCCCATCGCGTGCAGCAGGCGCTCTCCGCCGGAGAGAACGTGGTGTTCGGCAGCGCCGACCGGCGCGAGGTGCTGCTCGCCGCCGGCCTGGACCGCGCGCGCATCGTCGTCGTCACCTATCCCGACCTGCCTTCCGTCATGAAGACGCTGGGCGTCGTGCGCGGTCGCCGGCCTGACCTGCCGGTCATCGTGCGCGCCGCCGACGATTCCCATCTCGATGAACTGAAGCGTGCCGGCGCCACAGAGGTGGTCCCGGAGGTCATCGAGGGCAGCCTGATGCTGGCGGCGCAGATGCTGCTGCGGCTCGACGTGCCGCTGCGCCGGGTGCTGCACGGACTGGAGGAGGCCCGTGCCCGCCGCTACGAGCTGCTGCGCGAGCGCTACCGCGACGCGGGGCCGCCGGAATGAGACGGGCCGCGCGCCTCGATCTGCTATTCTTCCCGCGTCGACTTTCGTGGAGGGCCTGACGATGACCCGCACGCCCCGCACAGTGCTTGCCGCTGCCCTGTTCGCCGCCTGGGCCGCAGCGGCTTTCGCTCAGGAACCGCCGCCGCCCTCGGCCGGCCAGTCGCTCTACCTGCCCATCTATTCCGACCTCTGGCACGGCGACCTCGGCAGCCGCAACCTGCCCGATAAGACCGCACTCTCTGCCCTGGTCAGCATCCGCAACACCGATGCGGTGCAGCCGATCCGCGTCCTCTCCGCCCGCTATCACGACACCCAGGGTAGGCTGCTGCGCGACTTCGTGCCCGTCGTCCGCGCGGTGCCGCCCCTGGGCACGCTGGAACTCTTCATAGAGCGCAGCGAGTCGGCCGGCGGCTCGGGCGCCAGCTTCGTCATCCGCTGGCAGGCCGACCGGCCGGTCAGCCCCCCGCTGGTGCAGGCCGTGCACGCCGACCTGCGCAATCCGCGCACCGTTTCCTTCATCACCGTCGCTCGACCGGTCCGCGCCGCCGAATGAGGCACGGTGCACTCCTGATCCTCATCCTGTTTCCCGCCGCCGCCCACGCCGCCGGCGCCGGCGTGGTCGGCGAGAATCTGCTCTGGCTGGCCCTGATCCTGCTCTCGGCGCGGCTGTTCGCGCCGCTGGCGCAGAAGCTCGGCTTTCCCGCCGTGCTGGGCGAGCTGCTGCTCGGCGTGCTGCTCGGCAACCTGTCGCTGTTCGGCTT
>JAEUNH010000049.1 GCA_016791205.1 Rhodocyclaceae bacterium
GGGTGCGCCTGGCGGATGCCTCGTTCCATGCCTGGGGGATCGGCTTGGCCGGTGCCGTGGCGCGGCCCGTGCTGGGGATGCTGATCGCCTGGGGCGCCGGCTGGGCGCTGGACCTGTCGGCCCAGCACCAGGCGCTGCTGCTGGTGTTCGGCGCCCTGCCGCCAGCGGTGCTCAACTACGTCTTCGCCGAGCGCTACCGCCAGGAGCCGGACAAGGTGGCCTCGATCGTCATGGTCGGCAACGTTGCCGCGCTGCTGTTCATTCCGCTCGCTCTGGCGCTAGCCCTGGATTAACTCTTCACAGGCTTTTTCATCAGCTTGCGCTGCAGCGTGCGGCGGTGCATCTTCAGGGCGCGGGCCGTCGACGAGATGTTGCCTTCGTGCTCCTTCAGCACGCGCTGGATGTGCTCCCACTCCAGCCGGTCCACCGAGAGCGGCTCGCTCGGCGGGACGAGGTCGGGCTGCGGCGCCGTCGCCTCGAAGGCGGCGAGGATGGCTTCGATGTCGGTCGGCTTGGCGAGGTAGTGGGTGGCGCCGAGCTTGATGGCCTCCACCGCCGTGGCGATGCTGGCGTAGCCGGTCAGCACCACGATGCGGCAGTCGGGGTTGGCGGCGAGCAGCGGCGCGACGAGCGTGAGCCCGGAGGTGCCGCCGATGTTCAGGTCGAGCACGGCGCGGGCGGCGTGCGTCGCCGGGATCAGCGCCGCGGCCTCTTCCGCGCTGTGGGCGCTGGCGACCGTGAAGCCGCGGCCCTTCAGCGCCCGGCTGAGCACGCGGTTGAAGGCGGGGTCGTCGTCGATGACCAGTATCTGCGTTTCATCGCTCATGCGGCAAGTATCCTTTCCAGGGGCAGTTCCACCCGCGTGACGGCGCCGCCGCCCTCGCGGTTGGCCAGCACGATGCGGCCGCCGAGCCGCTCCACCGCGGCGTGGGCGAGAAACAGGCCGATGCCGGTGCCTTCCGGGCGCGTCGTGATGAAGGCCCGTCCGGCGGCCAGCAGCACCGCTTCGTCGAAGCCGGGGCCGCGGTCGCGCACTTCCAGGCGCAGCCGCGCGCTGTCCCATTCCGCCTCGATCTCGATTTCGCCGCCGCCGGTGTCGGCGGCATTGTCGAAGAGGTTGAGCAGGGCCTGCTCGAGGGTGGCTTCGCCGACGATGGCCGGCGCCGCCGTGCCGCGCAGACCGACTTTTGCCCGGGCGTGCGGCCGCAGCCGGCGCCAGCGTTCGAGCGCCTGCTCCAGCCAGCGTTCGAGGCCGATGGCGCCGCCGCCTTCGGCGCGGGTCTGGCCGGCGCGCGCCGCCAGGCCGGTGATGATGTCCTTGCAGTGCTCGATCTGTTCGCGCAGCAGGGCCAGGTCTTCCTGCATCTGCGGGCCGGCTGCCGTGTTGCGTTCCAGCTCGCCGGCGAGGATCGCCATGGTCGCCAGCGGAGTGCCCAGCTCGTGGGCCGCGCCGGCGGCCAGCGCCCCCAGCGCCACCACCCTCTCGTTGCGCAGCGCCTCCTCGCGCGCCGCCGCCAGCTGGTGGTCGCGCTGCAGGATGGCGGCGGCCAGGCGTCCGACGAGCCAGGCGATCAGGGCGGCGGAGGCGACGAAGATCAGCCACATCCCGGCCAGGTGCAGGCGGGTGGCGCGGGCGGCGTCGGACACCGGCAGGGGCACGTACCAGAACACCAGCAGGGAATAGGCGGCCACGCTCAGGCCGACGGCGCCCCAGGCGAGGCGGCCAGGCAGCACCACCGCGGCGATGGCGATCGAGGGCAGGTAGAGCGAGACCAGCGGGTTGGCGGCGCCGCCGCTGAAGAACAGCAGCAGGGTCAGCGCCGTGATGTCCACGCCGAGCTGGGCGAAGAGCTCGCCGTCGGCGACCGCGCCGCCGCGCGCCAGGCGCCGCCGGACCAGCAGGCTGAAGCCGGCAAGCAGCGCCAGGATGGCCAGCATCGGCGCGCGCGGCAGGGCGATGTCGAGCAGGGGCCCGGCGCCGGCGATCAGCGCCAGCCAGCCGGCCACGGCCAGCCAGCGCATCAGCAGCAGGCGCTTGAGCGGGTCGGCGCCCGCGACGGGCGGAATGGCGGCGGATTGCATGGGCGGAGTGTCCGCGGCGATTCTAGCCGATGTCGCCCGGCGGCCCTGCGGCAATTTGACGCAGCCCGGAACCGCCCGCTTGCGACCAAATGCCGCACGGCCGGGCGGCGGCGCTTGGCTATCCTTGCGCTCTTTTCCGGAGCGCATGCATGCGTGGTCGCATCATCCCGAGTCTTGCCCTTGTCTGTCTGCTGCCGCTCACGGCATGGGCGCAGCAACCTGCCGGCCAGGCGCCCGTCGAGGACGCCGCCGCCCGCAGGCAGCAGGCCTGGGAGGCGCGCCTGGCGGAGCAGAATCCGCTGGCAGTGGGCGCCGCCCTCGATGCGCAGGGACGCGTCTGGCTGGCGCGCGTGCAGGAACGCCGGCTGCGGGTGTCGCATTCTGCCGACGGCGGCGGCAGCTTTTCCGCGCCGGTGGCCGTGACGCCGCAGCCCGAAGCCGTCACGGCCGACGGCGAGAATCGCCCCAAGCTGGCCATTGGCGCGGACGGCACGGTGCATGTGTCCTGGACCCAGGGCCTGGCCAAGCCGATGTCGGCGCATATCCGCTATGCGCGCTCGACGGATGGCGGCAAGACCTTCTCGATCCCGATGATCCTCAACGACGACCGCCAGATCGTCAGCCACCGCTTCGATGCGCTTGCCGTAGACGGAAAGGGCGGCGTCGCTGTGACCTGGCTGGACGCGCGCAGCCGCAGCGGCAGGACGGCGAACAAGTCGCCGCAGACCGATGTCGGCCTGTATGCCGCGCGCTCCGCCGACGGCGGCGCGACCTTCGGGCCCAACCGCAGGGTGGCCGAGCACAGCTGCCAGTGCTGCCGCACGGCGTTGGCCTGGTCGGCGCAGGGCCCGCTCGCCTTCTGGCGCCATGTGTTCGGCCGCAACATCCGCGACTTCGCCATTGCCGCGCTCGACGGCGGCCCAGTCCTGCGCGTGACCGACGACGAATGGGAGATCGACGGCTGCCCGCACCACGGCGGCGGCATCGCCGCGGACGGGCGCGGCAACCTGCACATCGTCTGGTTTACCAACGGCGAGAAGCGCAAGGGCATCTATTACCGCCGTATTGCGCAGACCGACTTTTCGAAAACGGATGCGCGGCTCGACATGAGCGCCCCGCTGGCGCTGGGCGATGCCGCGCGCCAGGCCGGTCACCCGGCCGTGGCGGCATCGGGCGACCGCGTGCTGCTGGCCTGGCGCGAATTCGACGGCCGGCGCTTCTCCGTCTGGGCCATGCTCTCGCAGGATGCCGGCGCCAACTGGGGCGCGCCGCAGAAGCTCGCCGAGGCGGCACAGCAGGCCGACTACGCGCTGCCGCTGGTCGATGCCAGGCAGGCGCTGGTGGTGTGGAATGCCGCCGCCGAAGGGCTGCGCGTGCTGGCGGTGGCGAAGCCATGATGCGCGCCTGGCTGTTCGCGCTCGCGTTGCTCGGCACGACGGCCGCCGCGGCCGGCCAGCTGCAGCCCTTCACCGGCGACAGCCTTCCCGCCATCCAGAAGCGGCTCGCCGGCCGCCCCTTCATCCTGACCCTGTGGTCGCTCACCTGCCACCACTGCGCGAAGGAACTGCAGACCCTGGGCCGGCTCGCCCGCAGCGACCGCACCCTGCCGCTGGTGATCGTGTCCACCGACACGCCGGCCGAGGCGCGCGAGATCCGGGCGGCGCTGCAGCGCTTCGGCCTCGCGCACATCGACACCTGGGTGTTCGCCGACGCCGTGCCGGAGCGCCTGCGCTACGCCATCGATCCGTCCTGGCGCGGCGAGCTGCCGCGCAGCTACCTGTTCGACGCTGCGCACCGGCGCGTGGCGCATTCCGGGCTCATCAACGAAGCACAGCTCCGGGACTGGCTGAAGCGCCAGCGCGCGGGCGGCTGACCGATTATTTTCAAGCAGCGTGACAACATGATACGACATTCG
The DNA here is from genome assembly GCA_016791205.1 of Rhodocyclaceae bacterium. Taxonomy (GTDB): domain Bacteria; phylum Pseudomonadota; class Gammaproteobacteria; order Burkholderiales; family Rhodocyclaceae; genus Desulfobacillus. The sequence goes on from JAEUNH010000049.1 coordinate 3,998, forward strand.
ATTCTCCCGGCGATTCTCGCGGTCCTGGGTTCGCCGCTGGCCGGCGCCGCCGAAGGCGAGCAGTCCCTGCCGGAAATGACCGTCAGCGGCGCGAGGCCCGCCTTCGCGCCGTCCCTGCCGGCCGTCGCCGAGGG
>JAEUNH010000062.1 GCA_016791205.1 Rhodocyclaceae bacterium
CGCGCCGAGCACGTCGCCGTAAGAGAAGCCGCCGCAGGCGACCAGCCCGGAAAAGTCGGTCAGCGCAACACGGCGGGATTGCAGATCGCTCATGTGCACGTCGCGCGTCGCGAAGCCGGCGCGGTCGAAGGCGGCGGCCATCTCCACTTGGCCGTTCACGCCCTGCTCTCTGAGAATGGCAATTTTCGGCCGTGTGCCTTTCGCGATCATCGGCGCGGCGATGTCCTCGGCCGGGTCGAAAGTCAGTGTGGCGGACACGCCGGGATCGGCCGCGTCGAGCAATGAATCGAACTCCTCCTGCGCGCATTGCGCGTCGTCGCGCAGTCGGGCGATCTGAAAACTGGTTTCGGTCCAGGCGCGCTGCAGGTCGACGCGTTTCTCCTTGAGCAATGGCCTGGCGTTGCGCCAGACGCGGATCTCGTCGGCCGTGTTCAATTCGCCGACCGTGTGGCTGCAGGCGGCGAGGCCGTGCGCACGCAGCACCTGCATGACGCGATTACGGTCGTCGCGGCGGATCTGCAGCAGCGCGCCCAACTCCTCGGCGAACAGCGCGCCCATGACGCGGTCGCGGAAGCGGCCGCTCGCGAGTTCGGGCTTCCTCTCCAGCCCGTCGGCGTCGTTCATCAGCGGGTCGTAGCACAGCGTGTCGAGGTTGAGCGAGACGCCGCAATGCCCGGCGAAGGCCATCTCGCAGGCGGCGGCGAAGAAACCGCCGTCGGAACGGTCGTGGTAGGCGAGCAGCAGGTTCGATGCATTCAACTCCTGCACGGCCGCGAAGAAACCCTTGAGCAGCGCGGCGTCGGCATCCGGCGCGTGCTCGCCCATCGAGTGATAAGCCTGGGCGAAGGCCGAGCCGCCGAGGCGGTGTTTTCCTTCGCCGAGGTCGACCAGCAGCAGGTCGGTGTCGCCGCAATCGGTGCGCAGCTGCGGCGTCAGCGTCTTGCGCACGTCGCTGCAGGTGGCAAAGGCGGAGATGATGAGGGAAAGCGGGGCCGTGACCTGCTTCTTCTTGCCGCCCTCTTCCCATGCGGTCTTCATGGAGAGGGAATCCTTGCCGACCGGAATGCTGATACCGAGCGCCGGACAGAACTCGAGGCCGACCGCCCTGACGGTGTCGAACAGCGCCGCGTCCTCGCCGGGGTGTCCCGCGGCGGCCATCCAGTTGGCGGAGAGCTTGATTTTCCCGATGTCACCGATCTGCGCAGCGGCGATATTGGTCACCGCCTCGCCCACCGCCATGCGGCCAGAGGCCGGCGCGTCGATCAGCGCCAGCGGCGTCTTCTCGCCCATGGCGAAGGCCTCGCCGAGCGTGCCCTGGTAGGCCAGCGTGGTGACGGCGCAGTCGGCCACCGGCACCTGCCACGGCCCGACCATCTGGTCGCGCGCGGTCATGCCGCCGACGCTGCGGTCGCCGATGGTGATGAGGAAGCTCTTCGAGGCCACGGCCGGCATGCGCAGCACGCGGAAGGCGGCGTCCTTGAGGTCGATATCGCCGACGTCGAAGGGCGGCAGGTGGCGCGCCCTGCGCGCGACGTCGCGCGTCATCTTCGGCGGCTTGCCGAGCAGCACTTGCATGTCCATGTCCACGGCGTCGTTGCCGAAGTGGCTGTCGCTCACCACCAGCCGGCCGTCGGCGGTGGCTTCGCCGAGCACGGCGAAGGGGCAGCGCTCGCGCGCGCAGATTTCGCGGAATTCGTCGAGCCGCTCCGGCGCGATGGCCAGCACGTAGCGCTCCTGCGCCTCGTTGCACCAGATCTCGCGCGGCGACATGCCGGGCTCCTCGGTCTGCACGCGGCGCAGCTCGAAATGCGCGCCGCAGCCGGCGCCGTGCGCCAGTTCCGGCAGGGCGTTGGAGAGGCCGCCGGCGCCGACATCGTGTATCGAAAGGATCGGGTTGGCTTCCTTGAGTTGCCAGCACCGGTCGATGACTTCCTGGGCGCGGCGCTGGATCTCCGGGTTGCCGCGCTGGACCGAGGCGAAGTCGAGGTCGGCGGTGTTGGCGCCGGTCGTCATCGACGAGGCCGCGCCGCCGCCCAGCCCAATCAGCATGCCGGGGCCGCCGAGCTGGATGAGCAGCGCGCCGGCCTTGAATTCGATCTTGTGCGAATCGCGCGCGGCGATGTTGCCGACGCCGCCGGCGATCATGATCGGCTTGTGGTAGCCGCGCACCTCGCCCGCCACCTCCTGCTCGAAAGTGCGGAAATAGCCGGCGAGATTGGGCCGGCCGAATTCGTTGTTGAAGGCGGCGGCGCCGATCGGCCCCTCGATCATGATGTCGAGCGCCGAGGCGATGCGCTCCGGCTTGCCGTAGGGCTGCTCCCACGGCTGCGCATAGCCGGGGATGTTCAGGTTCGACACCGAGAAGCCGCACAGGCCGGCCTTCGGCTTGGAGCCGCGCCCGGTGGCGCCCTCGTCGCGGATCTCGCCGCCGGAGCCGGTGGCCGCGCCCGGGAAGGGCGAGATGGCGGTCGGGTGGTTGTGCGTTTCGACCTTGGCGAGGTAGTGCGTCAGTTCTTCCGAATACGCATAGGCGCCGCCGGCGCCGGGATGGAAGCGCGCAGCCGTCGCGCCTTCGAGCACGGCGGCGTTGTCGGAGTACGCCACCACCGTGCCGTGGGGACTGACTTTGTGCGACTCGCGGATCATGCCGAAGAGGGAATGCGGCTGCGGCGCGCCGTCGATCACCCACTCGGCGTTGAAGATCTTGTGGCGGCAATGCTCGGAGTTGGCCTGGGCGAACATCATCAGCTCGACGTCGGTCGGGTTGCGCCCGGCCTTCGTGAAGGCGTCGACCAGGTAGTCGATCTCGTCCTCGGACAGGGCCAGGCCCATCTCGCCGTTGGCGGCGACCAGCGCGGCGCGTCCTTTGCCAACCACATCCACCGTCGCCAGCGGCTGCGGCGCGTAGTGGCGGAAAAGGGCTTCGGCGGCATCGACGGTGTCGAGCACCGACTCGGTCATGCGATCGTGGAGCAGTGGCAGTGCGGCAGCCAGATCGCCGTTGGCGTCGACGTGGAAGGCCGTGCCGCGCTCGATGCGGGTGACGGCGGCGAAACCGCACTGGCGCGCGATCTCTGTCGCCTTCGACGACCACGGCGAGATGGTGCCCAGGCGCGGCGTCACCAGCCTCAGCGTGCCGGCCGGCGCCTTCCCTGCCGGATGCGCGCCAAGCAGGTCCGTCAGGCGTTCGAGATCGGCCGCGGCCAACGGTGCGTTGAGCTCGACGAAATACCAGTGCTCGGCGGCCAGGCCTTTCAGCTTCGGCAGGGCGGCCTGGACGTTCTGGGTAAGGCGGGCAAGGCGGGTGGCGGAGAAGGCGGCGGCGCCGCGCAGCTTGAGGACTTCGGGCATGGGCGCAATTATACCTGCTCCGGATGGTCTCCCTTGGGGCGCCGATTGCAGTAAGGAGCCGTTTTCATGGACAATCCGCCAACCGGACGAACAAGACGAATGACGACGCGACGAGGTTTCCTGCAGGCACTGGCGGCCATGCCGCCCGCGCTGGCCATGCGCAAGGCCTGGACCGCCGACGCCGATCCCTCGCGCCTGGCCCTGGTGATCGGCAACAGCGCCTATCGCGATGCCCCGCTGGCAAACCCGGGCAACGATGCCAGCGCCATGGCCGGGCTGTTCGGCCAGGCCGGTTTCACGGTCGATGCGCGCCTCAACGCCACGCGCAACGACATGCTGGCGGCGATCGAGCGCTTCGGTTCGGCGATCCGCCGCCCCGAGATCAAGCTGGCGGTCTTCTACTACGCCGGACATGGCGTCCAACTCGACTGGCGCAATTATCTGCTGCCGGTCGACGCCGAGGTGACCTCGGCCGATCAGGCCAGGCAGCGCTGCGTGGACCTCAACCAGTTGCTGCTGCAGCTCGGCTCGGCCAGGGACAAGACCTTCATCATCATCCTCGACGCCTGCCGCAACAATCCCTTCGGCGAGGTCTACAAGCCGGAGCAGAAGGGGCTCTCGCAATTCGACGCGCCGGTCGGCAGCCTGATTGCCTACGCCACCTCGCCGGGCAACGTCGCCTCGGACGGCGGCGGCAAGAACGGCCTGTACACCGAGAACCTGGTGCGCGAATTTTCCCAGCGCGGCACCCGCATCGAGGACGCTCTCAAGCGCGTGCGCCTGAACGTGCGCCTGGCCTCGCGCGGCACGCAGGTTCCCTGGGAGACGACCTCGCTGGAGGGCGACGTCTTCATCTTCAAGGACGCGGCGAAAAAGCTCAGCGAGGAGGAGCTGGAAAAGGAGCTCGAAGCGGACATCGCCGAATGGGGTCGGATCAAGTCCTCGAAGAACGTCGAGGACTGGGTCGGCTACCTGCGCATGTTTCCCAACGGCCGTTTCGCCGAGATCGCGCAGACCCGCCTGGCGCGCCTGACAACGGCCGCCGCGCCGGTGGCGGCGGCGAGCGTGCCGACGATCCGCAACGAGGCGGAATACGACGCCCTGCCGAAGGGGACGACCTACCTCGACCCCGACGGCAACCTGAGGAGGAAATCCTGATGGGCTGGAAGGACGATCCGGTTATCGACAGGGGCAAGCCGGCGGTCGACATCCGGCCTGGCGGCAGCGCGCCGGTACTGATTACCGCCTCGGCCAATCCCTATTCCGCAGGCCGCTATCCGCTCGGGCGCTTATTCACCGTCGGCGACGAGGCAACGCTGCGGGAAACAGATGTCCTGACCGGAGTCGAGAAGCGCATTTACAAAGTTCATGTCACCCGGGTAGACCCTGACGCAGACCGTGTCGAATACAACAATGGGCACACCGTCTCCGACCTGATGGGGAACGCACTCAAGGTTGGCAATCTCTCCTTCAATGCCCCATTGCAGTTCATGCCGGCCGAAATTCATATAGGCAAGAAATGGCGGGCCGCATTCGTCAGGAACGATAGCGGCAAGGTTTCCAGCGCCTACTACGACTTCAATGTCCCGCGCAGAGAGAAGGTCAAGGTCGTGGCGGGCGAATTCGACGCTTTCGTGCTTGAAAGCCAGGGCTGGAATACGACTTACGGCCATCGGCTCGAAGTAAACATCTGGCTGGTCCCGGGATTGATCTTTCCGGTCAGGCGCGAATGGATCGTACGAGGACGGACCGGTCATTTCCACATAACCGAGCGGCATGAACTCGTCGCCCTGCGCCAGCAGGCCGTCGGCCTCTGACGCCGCTCCCGAACCATCAACCGCCGTAACCGCCATGTCCACCCATTGCATCGACGTCAGCGAATCCAACTTCATGCAGGAAGTCGTCGAGGCTTCCCGCCACCTGCCCGTGCTCGTCGATTTCTGGGCGCCCTGGTGCGGCCCCTGCCGCAGCCTCGGCCCGATCCTGGAGAAGCTGGCTGCCGAGTATCGGGGGCGGATCCGGGTGGTGAAGATCGACTCCGACGAGAACCAGGCGCTGGCCGGGCAGTTCGGCGTGCGCGGCATCCCCAGCGTGAAGGCCGTCGTCGATGGCCAGATCGTGAACGAGTTCACCGGCGCGCTGCCGGAATCGGCGGTGCGTGAGTTCATCGACGCCCTGTTGCCCTCGCCGGCCGAGCCGCTGCGACAGGAAGCGCAGGCGGCGCGGGCCCGCGGCGAAGCCGACACCGCGCGCAAGCTGCTCCTGCAGGCCATCGGCCTCGACCCGAAGCACGAGCAGGCGCGGCTCGACCTGATCGAGCTCCTGCTCGACGCCGGCGAACTGGCCGAGGCGCAGCGGCTGCTCGACGAGACCGCGGAGGACATCGCCGAGCGCGGCCGGCGCGACAGCCTGGCGGCGCGCCTGGCGCTGGCCCGGGGCGCCGCGGGCGGCGCCGACGAAGCAACCCTGCGCGCACGGCTCGCCGCCGACGCCGCCGACCTGGCGGCCAGGCTGGAACTGGCCAACCGGCTGGCGGCGCGCCAGGACTATCGCGGCGCGCTGGAGGAACTGCTGGAGATCGTGCGCCGCGACCGCGGCTTCCAGGACGACATCGGCCGCCGGACCCTGCTGCAGATCTTCAGCCTGCTCGGTCCGGACAACGATCTGGTGCGCGCGTACCGCAGCAAACTCTCTTCCCTGGTCAACCGTTAAAAAGTCGGTCTCCGCAAGACGGCGAAGCGCCGCCCTCCCCCGCCCTGCCCATGCCCATCGACATCAGCGAAGAAGCCGGCGTTCGTTATCTGCATTTCGGTTCGGACTGGATCCAGGGGGCGATTCGCATCGCCCGGCCCAGGGCGCTGGAACTCGACAAAACGCGCGAGATGATGGCGGCGCTGCTGCTGCGGCCGGCGCCGGAGTGGCCGCGCAGCGCCCTGCTGA
>JAEUNH010000111.1 GCA_016791205.1 Rhodocyclaceae bacterium
GCCTGAACCGCTATTTCTTCCTGGCCGAGCGTCCCTAAGGCGGGGAGCCCGCCGTCCTGCGGCGGCTGACTTTCCGCTTGCCCTGCGGCAGGCGGCGTGCTATCTTCGAAATGACCATTTATAGAAATTAAATGACCACAAAAGCCGTCAGCGTCACCGAGTTCAAGGCGCATTGCCTCGACATGATCCGCCAGGTCGAGCGGGCCGGCACGGCCGTTGACCTGGTGCGGCGCGGCAAGGTGGTGGCGCGCCTGGTGCCGACCACAACTGCCTCGCGCGGCACGCCGACGTGGACGCGGCTGCGTGGGCGTGGTGCGCTGGAGGCTGCAGCGGAGGAGTCCGTGCTGGATGCCGCCGACTTCGACGCTCTGCGCGGCGCCGGCAGGTGAAACCGCCGCTCCTGCTGGATACCCACGTCTGGCTGTGGTGGCTGCTGGGCCAGCCGCAGCTCGCCGCGCGCGAGCGCGACGAGCTCGACCGGCTCGCCGCGGCTGGCACGCCGCCGGGGCTTTCGGCCATCAGCCTGTGGGAGGCGCAAATGCTGGCCGCCAGGGGGCGGCTCAGCGTGGATGAGCCGCTTACCCACTGGCTGCCCACCGCCGCCGCGCCGGAGACCGTTACCGTGCTGCCGCTGGATGTCGCGACGATTCTTGCGCTCGATGCGCTGCCGAAGGGATTCCACGGCGATCCCGCCGACCGCATCGTCGTCGCCACTGCGCGGGCGCATGGCCTGGCGCTGGCTACGCGCGACGGCAATATCCGCCGTTCCCGCGCCGCGAAAATCTGGAAGACCTGACAGCCTGTTGCCGCCGTATTGTGGTGACTGACTTTTCCTGAAGCTCAGGCTGGCCGCGGCATGCTCGGCGCCTTGCCGCGCTTGAACACCATCACCGTGCGGATGAAGCTGATCACCGTCCTGCCGTCCTGGTTGAAGCCGATCGTGCGCACCTTGACGATGCCGACGTCGGGGCGCGACTTCGACTCGCGCTTCTCCAGCACTTCCGACTGCGAGTAGAGCGTGTCGCCCTCGAACACCGGGTTGGGCAGGCGCACCTCGTCCCAGCCGAGATTGGCGAAGACGTTCTGCGAGATGTCGGTGACGCTTTGGCCGGTGACCAGCGCCAGGGTGAAGGTGGAATCCACCAGCGGCTGGCCGAACTCGGTCTGCGCGGCGTAGTGGCGGTCGAAGTGGATCGGCGCGGTGTTCTGCGTCAGCAGGGTGAACCAGGCGTTGTCCACCGCCAGGACGGTGCGCCCGAGCGGATGCCGATAGAGGTCGCCGACCTCGAAGTCTTCGTAGAAGCGGCCCTGCCAGCCGGGTTTCTCAGCCATGTTTGTCTCCTGCATGCGACGACGTGCTTATTCTAAGCGCCGCCCTGTGATAAATTGAAGCCATGCTGCATTCATTCCTCATCGCCAACCCCAAGGGCGGCTGCGGCAAGACCACGCTGGCGACCAACCTCGCCGGCTTTTTTGCGCGCCGGGGTCATCGCGTCATGCTCGGCGACATCGACCGCCAGCAGTCCTCGCGCGAGTGGCTGAAGCTGCGGCCGGAAGCGCTGCCGCCGATCCGCAGCTGGGACATCGCCCCGGGCGAGCCGGCGCGACCGCCGAAGGACACCAGCCGCGTCGTGCTCGACACGCCGGCCGGCCTGCACGGGAAAAAGCTCGACGTGGTGGTGAAGAGCATCCACCGCGTCATCGTGCCGCTGCAGCCCTCGATCTTCGACATCCTCGCCACGCGCGCCTTCCTTGACGTCCTGCTCGAGGAGAAGGCGGTGCGCAAGCAGCAGACCTTCGTCGCCGTGGTCGGCATGCGCGTCGACCCGCGCACGCGCGCCGCGCACGAACTGGAGCGCTTCCTCGAAGGCCTCGATGTGCCGGTGTTGGGCTTCCTGCGCGACACCCAGCTCTACGTGCAGCTGGCCGCCCACGGCATGACCCTGTTCGATCTCTCGCCCGCCCGCGCCGAGAGGGACCTGCCGCAGTGGCAGGGCATCATCGACTGGGTCGAGTCGCCGCACGAGTAGCGGTTTTCTTTCCGGGCGCCGCGCCGAGCAGGCGGGCGCGCAGCTTTTCATCCTCCAGCCGTTCCAGGAACCAGGCCAGCGCCTGGCCTTCGTGGTCGCTGCGCCAGGCCATGTGCAGCGGCAGGTCGGGCAGCGCTTCGCTCGTGCGCTTTTCCACCAGCCGGCCGGCAGCGAGGGCCGGCGCGGCGAGCGGCCGCGGCAGATGGCCGACGCCGAGCCCCGCCATCTGCGCCGCCAGCTTGGCGGCGAAGTCGGGCACCACCAGCGTGTCCTGCCCGGTGAGCAGGCCGGCGCTGCGCGCCAGCAGCTGGCGCGAGGTGTCGGCGATCACCACGGCGCGGTGCTTGAGGATCTCCGAGGCCGGGATCGGCTCGCGCGCCTTTGCCAGCGGATGCGACGGCGCCAC
>JAEUNH010000119.1 GCA_016791205.1 Rhodocyclaceae bacterium
GATGCCTGCCACCATGGGCCGAGTCTGCTATCACACCTGCGAAAACGCCTGCAACCGCGGCAGCCTCGACGAGTCGGTCAGCATCCACGCCGTCGAGCGCTTCCTCGGCGACGAGGCGATCAAGCGCGGCTGGACCGTCGCCCCCGGCCAGGAGACCGGCAAGCGCGTGCTGGTGGTCGGTTCCGGCCCGGCCGGGCTCTCCGCCGCCTGGCACCTGCGCCTCGCCGGCCATGCCGTGACGATTTGCGAGGCGGGCGCGCAGAGCGGCGGCATGATGCGCTTCGGCATCCCGAAGTATCGTTTGCCGCGCGAGGTGCTCGACGCGGAGGTGCAGCGCATCCTGGACATGGGCGTCGAGCTGAAGCTCGACAGCCGCGTGGACGACCTGCCGGCAACCATGAAAGCCGGCAAGTTCGACGCCTGCTTCCTCGCCGTCGGCGCGCACATCGCCAAGCGTGCCTACATCCCGGCCGGCGACGCCAGCAAGATCCTCGACGCCGTCTCGGTGCTGCGCGGCATGGAGAAAGAAGAGAAACCCCTGCTCGGCCGCCGCGTCGTGGTGTACGGCGGCGGCAACACCGCCATCGACGTCGCCCGCACCGCCAAGCGGCTCGGCGCCGAGGAATCGATCATCGTCTACCGCCGCACGCGCGAGAAGATGCCGGCGCACGACTTCGAGGTGGAAGAGGCCCTGCAGGAAGGCGTGCAGATGAAGTGGCTCACCACCGTCAAGGAAGCCGGCGAGGCAACGCTGATGGTGGAGAAGATGGCGCTGGATGAATCCGGCTTCCCGCAGCCGACCGGGGAATTCGAGACCATCGAGGCCGATTCGCTGGTGCTGGCGCTGGGCCAGGACGTCGACCTGGGGCTCCTCGCCGTGGTGCCGGGACTGACTTTCGACAACGGTTCGGTCGCGATCGATGCCGGCATGATGACCGGCCATCCGGGCATCTTCGCCGGCGGCGACATGGTGGCGGGCGAACGCACCGTCACGGTCGCGATCGGCCACGGCAAGAAGGCGGCGCGCCACATCGACGCCTGGCTGCGCGGCGAGGGCTACGCACCGCCGCCGAAGCACGAGGTCGCCACCTTCGACAGGCTCAACACCTGGTACTACCTCGACGCGCCGAAGACCGTGCAGCCGGTGCTCGACATCATCCGCCGCCAGGGCACCTTCGAAGAGGTGCTGGGCGGGCTGGACGAGGGCAATGCGCTCTTCGAGGCGCGCCGCTGCCTGTCCTGCGGCAACTGCTTCGAGTGCGACAACTGCTACGGCGTCTGCCCCGACAACGCCGTCATCAAGCTGGGGCCGGGCAAGCGCTTCCGCTTCAACTACGACTACTGCAAGGGCTGCGGCATCTGCGTCGCCGAATGCCCCTGCGGGGCGATCCGCACCGAGCCGGAAACCATCTAAAGTTACATAGAGGCGGGCCGTTAACTGCTGAAACCCCGGCAGTTATCCATGGCCATCAAAAAGATACCCGCCGCCCGGCTCGAGCCGGGCATGTTCATCCACGACCTCAATTGCGGCTGGATGGACCATCCCTTCCTGTCCACCCGCTTCAAGCTGGCTTCCGCCCAGGACGCCCGGAAGATAGCCGAGACCGGCATCCGCGAGGTGTACATCGACACCGCGCTCGGCCTCGATGTCGCCGACGCCCCGACCGATGCCGAAGTGAAGCGTGCGATCGAAGGCGAACTGCAGCAGGTGGCCGAGGAAGCCGCAACCGTGCCGCGCGCCTCCACGCACGAAGAGCTGTCCCGTGCCCGCAAGGTGCACTCCGAAGCCAACCTGATCATGCGCAGCATCATGCACGACGTGCGCCTCGGTCGCCAAGTCCAGGTCGAGCGCATGGAGCCGATCGTGGACAAGATGGCCAGCTCGATCCTGCGCAACAGCGGCGCCATCCTGTCGCTCGCCCGCATCAAGAGCAAGGACGAGTACACCTTCCAGCATTCGGTCGGCGTCTCGGCGCTGCTGATCGCCTTCTGCCGCGGCCTCGGCCTCGACGATGACACCCTGCGCCAGGCCGGCATCGGCGGCATGGTGCACGACGTCGGCAAGATGCAGACGCCCGACGGCATCCTCAACAAGCCGGGCAAGCTCACCGACGACGAGTTCAGCGTCATGCGCCACCACGTCGTCGCCAGCCGCGAGATCCTCGAAGTGACGCCGAACATCTCGCAGACGGCGCTGGAGGTGGCGGCGCAGCACCACGAGCGCTATGACGGCAGCGGCTACCCGAACCGGCTGAAGGGCGACGGGATCTCGCGCATCGGCCAGATGGCGGCGATCATCGACGTCTACGACGCCATCACCTCCGACCGCGTCTATCACAAGGGCATGGCGCCGACAGAAGCCCTGCGCAAGCTGTTCGAGTGGAGCAAGTTCCACTTCAACCCGGAGCTGGTGCACGCCTTCGCCAGGGTGGTCGGCATCTACCCCGTCGGCGCCCTGGTGCGGCTGGAGAGCGAGCGCCTGGCGGTGGTGGTCGAGCAGCGCGAGTCGAGCATGCTGCAGCCGCTGCTGCGGGTCGTCTTCGACGCAAAGAGGAACCACTACCTGAAGCTCGAGGACGTGGACCTCTCGCGGCCGATGGGCAGGGGCGGCGCCGACCGCATCGTCGGCCACGAATCGCCGGAAAAGTGGCAGATCGACCCGATGAAGTTCCTCTGAAGGCCACTCTTCTATAAGACCTGATTCGACCCCATCCCCGGGCTGTGTCGCTTGAACGGCTTTCTTCCGGCCGGGACTCCCTATAATGTCCGCTTCTCCGCCCATCAGGCGGGATCCGGGCAGCCAGTCACGTGAAGGAGAGGATGATGGGAAGCAAATATCAGGAGTTTCACCGTCGCTCGATCGAAGACCGCGACGCATTCTGGGGCGAACAGGCCAGGCTGGTCGATTGGCACAAGCCCTACGAAAAAGTGCTCGACTATGCCAAACCGCCCTTCGCCAAGTGGTTCGTCGGCGGCGAGATCAACCTCTGTCACAACGCCGTCGACCGGCACCTCAAGGACCGCGCCAATCAGCCGGCGCTGATCTACATCTCGACCGAGACCGGCGAGCAGAAGACCTACACCTATGCCGAGCTCCACGCCGAAGTGCAGCGCATGGCCGCCGTCCTGCAAAGCCTCGGCGTCGGCAAGGGCGACCGCGTGCTGATCTACATGCCGATGATCGCCGAAGCGCTGTTCGCCATGCTGGCCACGGTGCGCATCGGCGCCATCCACTCGGTGGTGTTCGGCGGCTTCGCCGCCAGCTCGCTCGCCACCCGCATCGACGACGCCCAGCCCAAGGTGATGGTCACGGCCGATGCCGGCATGCGCGGCGGCAAGGCGGTGCCCTACAAGCATCTGGTCGACGAGTCGCTGCGCCTGGCGGCCGCGCCGCCGCAGAAGGTGCTGATCGTCAATCGCGGCCTCGACAAGGAAATGCCCGTCGTGCAGGGCCGCGACGTCGACTTCGCCACGCTGCGCGCCCAGCACCTGAACGCCCAGGTGCCGTGCACCTTCGTCGAGTCCTCGCATCCGTCCTACATCCTGTACACCTCCGGCACCACCGGCAAGCCGAAGGGCGTGCAGCGCGACACCGGCGGCTATTGCGTGGCCCTGGCCGCCTCGATGCGCCACGTCTACCAGTGCAACCCGGGCGAGACCTACTTCGCCACCTCCG
>JAEUNH010000140.1 GCA_016791205.1 Rhodocyclaceae bacterium
CGGGTTGATCAGCCAGGGGTCGATGCCCATGGCCTGGGCGAAGTCGCCGGCGACGCGGTCGTAGGCGGCAAAGTGGCGCGACTTGCGCCGCACGTGCCAGCCGGCATGCAGCGGCGGAATGACGGTCTGCTCGTGCAGGTCCCTGAGAATCTCCGGCACGCCGGCGGAGTGGTCGTTGTTGAGCAGGATGGCGCAGGGATCGAAGCCGTCGAGGCCGAGGCGGCCGTTGTGCCGCACCAGCGGTTCGAGCAGCAGCGCCTGGCCGTCGGGCAGCTCGAGCTTCGTCGGCGCGGCGATTTCCGGGATCAGGGTGCCGATCCGCACGTCGAGGCCGGTGCGTTCCAGGATGGCCGCCAGGCGCGCCACGTTCATCAGGTAGAACAGGTTGCGCGTGTGGCTCTCGGGAATCAGCAGCAGGTTCCGGGCGTCCGGGCAGATCCGCTCGATGGCGATCATCGCCGACTGCACGCACAGCGGCAGGAAGGCCTGGTTGAGGTTGTTGAAGCCGCCGGGGAAGAGGTTGGTGTCCACTGGCGCCAGCTTGAAGCCGGCGTTGCGCAGGTCGACCGAGCAGTAGAACGGCGGCGTGTGCTCCTGCCATTGGGCGCGGAACCACTGCTCGATGGCGGTGGCGCGGTCGAGGAAGCTGCGCTCGAGCTCGAGCAGCGGGCCGGTGAGAGCGGTGGTTAGGCGCGGGACCATGGGGCGATGTTATACCAGTTGGCGGACGGCGAAGGGCGCGAAATCCTCGGGCAGCAAAGCCTGTTCGAGGCTGCGCTGGGCGAACAGGAAACGGCCGTCGCAAACGAAGCCCAGCTCGGCCCAGTCGACGTCGTTGAGCATGTCGACGAGGCGCGCCAGGTCCGCCTCGCGGCGGTGCGGGAAGAGCGCCAGGATCGCGCCGTCGTAGTTGCGGCAGTCGTTGAGGAAGAACGGCCGCGGCTGGCGCGTCTTCTGGTTCACATAGAGGCGCGGCGCGTCGGAAACGAAATGCCGGCGGCCCCACTTCCACCAGTTGCTCTCGTCGAAGCGGGTCACCCGCCGCGCCAGCAGGCGTTCCTTGAATTGCGCCAGCCAGGGAATCGGCCCCTCGCGGTCGAGATAGATCATCCGGCGCAGCGCGCCCGTCTGCGCCGTCTTCGAGCAGACGAAGTCGGCGTTGCCGAGCTCCGCGTTGGCGAAGATCCCGTCGGCGCCGGATACCGCGCCGACCTTGACGGCGAAGACGCCGGCCAGCGGCACGCTGTAGACGCCGCGGGTCAGCAGGATCTGGCCGCCGGAGAGCACCATGCGCCGGCCGTCGGCCAGGCGCCGCGCCCGGCTGCCCTTCTCGAAGCGCCAGATGGCGCAGTTGGGCACCACGCCGTCGAAGACGCGGGCGTCGCCCAGCTCCTCGAAGTCGGTCAGCGTGCCCTGGTCGAAGAGCCAGGTGTTGAGCCGCGCGCTGCCGGTGGACTTGAGGAAATCGCGCGGCGTGATGAAGATCAGTTCGCCGCCGGGCTTGAGGTGGCGGACGCACTTCTCGATGAAGTGCAGATACAGGTTGCTGTGGCCGTTGAGCAGGCGCGAATGCAGCCGCTGGCGGGTGCCGGGCTGGATGTCGCGCGCCTTGACATAGGGCGGGTTGCCGACGATGGTGTCGAACTGCTCGGCTTCGGGATAGGCGAAGAAGTCGAGGTGGAGCGCTTCGGCCGGGCAGTGCGCGGCATCCAGCTCGATGGCCACGCAGCCGGGCAGGCGCCGCGAGAAGGCGCCGTCGCCGCAGGCCGGCTCCAGCACCCGGCCGGCATTGCGGCGCAGCCGCAGCATGGCCTCGACGATGGCCGGCGGGGTGAAGACCTGGCCGTGGCGGGCGATGTCGCGCATGGAGAAATCCGTGATAATCGGGCTGGCGCAGGATGGCGCCGCAACGAGAAGAATTTGAGGCCAAATATTAACACGCAAGGCGGACCGCTCAGCCGCCTCTGCCGGGCGCTGCTGGGGCTCATCGGCTGGCGCGTGGCGTTCGTGCCGCCGCCCGGGCCGAAGGCGGTGGTGATCTTCTATCCGCACACCTCGAACTGGGATTTCGTCATCGGCATCCTGGCGCGCGCCGTGGTGGCGATCCCGATCGGCTTCATCGGCAAGGACAGCCTGTTCCGCCCGCCCTTCGGCGGCCTGTTCCGCCGGCTCGGCGGCATCCCGGTGAACCGGCGCGAGCGCACCGGCTTCGTCGCTCAGCTGGCGGCGCTGTTCGCGCAGCGCGACAGCCTCTACCTGGCCATCGCGCCGGAGGGCACGCGCGCCAAAACCGACCACTGGAAATCCGGCTTCTACCGGGTCGCCCTGGCGGCGGGGGCGCCGCTGGGCCTGGCCTTCATCGATTACCCGCGGCGCGAGATCGGCATCGAAGTCTGGCTGGCGCTGACGGGGAACGAGGCGGAAGACCTGGCGCGGATCCGCGCCGCCTATGCCGGACGGCATGGCCGGCGGCCGCAACTGGAAGGGGAGATCCGCTTCCCCTGAGGCCGGCTACTGCGCCGGCAGGTCTTGCTGCTGGCGTTTTTCCAGCTGGCGGGCGCGTTCCTCCTCGCGTTTCTTGTCCTTCTTCTCGCGCTCGAGCGCCTTCTGCTCGGCCCGTTCTTCCTTCTTGCGCTTGGCCTCGAGCTTTGCCTGGCGGTCCTTCTCATGCAGCCGGGCGCGGGCGCTGGCCTGCTGCGCCTGCTTTTCCTTGGCTTCGGCCTTCTGCTCGCGCTTCTGCAGCTGTTCGGCCTGCTTCTTCTTTTCCGCCGCCACCTTCTTCTCGGCGGTGGCCTGCCGCTTGGGCGCCTCCTCGGCCTGCTTCGCCTGCCGGGTGGCGCGGTCGCGTTCGCGCACCTCGCGCTCGATGCGGCGCGCCTCGGTTTCCAGATTGCGCGCCTCGGCGTCGCGCTCGATGCGCTCGCGCCGCGCGTCGTTGAGGCAGGCCGAGACCAGGGTCTTCTTCCAGCAGGCGGTGTCGGCTTCCTGGCGCCGCTTCTGCGCCTCGGCCTTGATCCTTTCGGCCTCGGTGTTGAGGCCCTTGGCCTTGTCGAGCAACGCCTGCCGCTCTTCCGGGGCGAGGGCGGCGGCGGGGGCGGTCTCCTGAGCCCGGGCAGGGGCCAGCAACAGCAGGGTCAGAACGAACAGGCAGCGTTTCATGGCGGTCATCGGAACGGGCATGCGTACAATAACGCCTTTTTCCCGCGCCGGTTTATCCGCCGGTGTAACAAATTGTGATCCTGCTGCGCAACCTCACCCTGGCCCGCGCCGGGCGCCCGCTCGTCGAGGGCGCCAGCCTCGGGCTGCACGCCGGCTGGAAAGTCGGCCTCACCGGCGCCAACGGCTCCGGCAAGTCGAGCCTCTTCGCGCTTTTTTCCGGTGAGCTGCACCAGGAGGCGGGCGACCTCGAGCTGCCGCCGCAATGGGTCATCGCCCACGTCGGCCAGGAGACGCCGGCCCTGCCCGACGCGGCCATCGAGTTCGTCCTCGACGGCGACGCCGAGCTGCGCCGCATCGAGGCCGCCCTGCGCGAAGCCGAAGAAAAGCATGATGGCGAGGCCATCGCCCACCTGCACATGGACTACGGCCACATCGACGGCTACAGCAGCCGCGCCCGCGCCGCCGCCCTCCTGCACGGCCTGGGCTTTCGCGACGAGGAGTTCGACAAGCCGGTGGCGGAATTCTCCGGCGGCTGGCGCGTGCGCCTGAACCTCGCCCGGGCGCTGATGTGCCGCTCCGACCTGCTGCTGCTCGACGAGCCGACCAACCACCTCGACCTCGACGCGGTGATCTGGCTGGAGAAGTGGCTCGGCGCCTATCGCGGCACGCTGCTGATGATCTCCCACGACCGCGACTTCCTCGACGCCGTGGTCGGCCACGTCCTGCACATCGAGGGCCGCCGCCTGAAGCTGTACACCGGCAACTACAGCGCCTTCGAGCACGCCCGCGCCGAAGCCCTCGCCCTGCAGCAGGCGATGTTCGTCAAGCAGCAGCGCGAGATCGCCCACCTGAAGAGCTACATCGACCGCTTCCGCGCCAAGGCCACCAAGGCGCGCCAGGCGCAGAGCCGCATCAAGGCGCTGGCGCGGATGGAGGAAGTCACCGCCGCCCACGTCGACACGCCCTTCGAGTTCCGCTTCTTCGAGCCGGTCGGCAGCCCCGACCCGCTGCTAATGCTGGAAGATGCGGCGGCCGGCTACGAAGGAAAAGCCGTCCTGGCCGGACTGACTTTGAACCTGCGCCCGGGCGAGCGCCTCGGACTGCTCGGCCGCAACGGCGCCGGCAAGTCGACGCTGATCCGCCTGCTCGCCGGCGAGGCGCCGCCGCTCGCCGGCATCCGCCGCGAAGGCAAGGGCCTGAAGATCGGCTACTTCGCCCAGCACCAGCTCGAACAATTGCGCCCGGACGAGAGCCCGCTCTGGCACATGGTCAAGCTCGACCCGCGCACGCGCGAGCAGGACTTCCGCAATTACCTCGGCGGCTTCAACTTCCATGGCGAGATGGCGACTTCCAAGGTCGGTCCCTTCTCCGGCGGCGAGAAGTCGCGCCTGGCCCTGGCCCTGCTGATCTGGCAGAAGCCCAACCTGCTGCTGCTGGATGAACCGACCAACCACCTCGACCTGGAGATGCGCCACGCCCTGACCCTGGCCCTCTCGGAATACGAGGGCGCGATGGTGCTGGTCTCGCACGACCGCCACCTGCTGCGCACCACCTGCGACAGCCTCTGCCTGGTATCCGACGGCGGCCTCGAGCCCTTCGACGGCGACCTCGACGACTACCGCAGGTGGCTCGACCAGCCGCGGGAGGGCAAGGCTCCGGAAAAAGTCGGTGTCCCGGAGACGGCGAAGCCCGCCCCGCCGAAGCCCGCCCCGCGCAAGCCCTCCCAGCGCCTGGCGCGGGAAATCGAGCAACTGGAAAAACGCATGGCACAATTGACGGCCGAGCAGCAGAAGCTCGAGGCCCGCCTGGCCGACCCGGCCTTCTACCAGTCGCCGGACAAGCAGGCGCTCGCCGCCTGCCGGCAGCGGCAGACGCAACTCGCCGACGAGTTGGCCGAATGCGAAGCCGCCTGGCTCGACGCCCAGGACAAAATGGAGCAGTGACCATGCACGCGCAACGCCGCTACACCCTGACCGCCGCCTGCCCCGACCGCGTCGGCATCGTCGCCCGCGTCGCCAGCTTCATCGCAGACAACAAGGGCTGGATTCTCGAAACCAGCCACCACGCCGACGACGACGCCCAGCGCTACTTCATGCGCATCGAGATCAGGGCCGACTCGCTGCCCTTCGACCTGGCCGAGTTCCGTCGCCGCTTCCAGCCGATCGCCGACGAATTCGCCATGGACTGGCGCATCGCCGATTCGGCGGAGAAGAAGCGCCTCGTCGTCCTCGTCTCGCAGCAGGAGCACTGCCTCTACGACCTCCTGGCGCGCTGGCAGTCGAAGGAGCTCGACGTCGAGATTCCCTGCGTGATCTCCAACCACCAGACCTTCCGCGGCTTCGTCGAGTGGCACGGCATCCCCTTCCACCACGTGCCGGTGACGGCCGACAACAAGCGCGAGGCCAACGCCGAGATCGCCCGCCTGTTCGAGCAGGCGCAGGGCGACATCATGGTGCTGGCGCGCTACATGCAGATCCTGCCGCCGGAGTTGTGCGAAAAATATCCGGGGCAGATCATCAACATCCACCATTCCTTCCTGCCCTCCTTCGTCGGCGCCAAGCCCTACCACCAGGCCTACCGCCGCGGCGTCAAGCTGATCGGCGCCACCTGCCACTTCGTCACCGCCGAGCTCGACGCCGGCCCGATCATCGAGCAGGACACCGTGCGCATCGACCACGGCGACACGGTGGAAGACCTGGTGCGCTACGGCAAGGACATCGAGAAGGCGGTGCTGGCGCGCGGCCTCAGATACCACGTCGAGGACCGCGTGCTGCTCAACGGCAACCGCACGGTGGTGTTC
>JAEUNH010000190.1 GCA_016791205.1 Rhodocyclaceae bacterium
TCAGCCCCGCAGCAAACCCCTGGCGGGGCTCCGCATACTCGATCTGACCCGGCTGCTGCCGGGCCCCGTCGCCACCCAGCACCTCGCCGACCTTGGCGCCGATGTCGTCAAGATCGAAGACACCGGCGAGGGCGACTACGCTCGCACGATGGGCGCCAGGCCTGGGGAAACCAGCGCCTTCTTCAAACTGGTCAACCGCAACAAGCGCGCGCTGCGTCTCGACCTGAAGCAGCCCGGGGGCATCGCCGTGTTCCGCAGACTGACTTTTTCGGCGGACGTGGTCATCGAGGGCTTCCGCCCCGGGGTCATGGACAAGCTCGGCATCGGCTACGCAGCGCTCGCCGAGATCAATCCGCGCCTCGTCTTCTGTTCCATCAGCGGCTACGGCCAGGACGGCCCCTACGCCCAGCGCGCCGGCCACGACATCAACTACATCGGCTATGCCGGTGTGCTCGATCAGATCGGCGTGGCGGGCGGCCCGCCGGCGGTGCCGAACTTCCAGATCGGCGACCTGCTGGGCGGCGCGCTGGCGCCGCTGGTGGCGCTGCTCGCTGCGGTGATCGATGCGCGCGCCCGCGGCTGCGGCCGCAAGGTCGACGTGGCCATGACCGATGCGGTGCTCGCCCATGCCGTCTTTCCGCTGGCCGGGCTCCTGACGCGCCTGGCGCCACCGCCGCGCGGCGCTGATCTGCTCTCCGGTGGAGTGCCCTGCTACGGCGTGTATGAAACCTCGGACGGCCGCCACATGGCGGTCGGCGCGCTGGAGAAAAAGTTCTGGGAGCTGCTCTGCGATACGCTCGAGCGGCCCGACCTCAAGCCTTGCCACCTGGCTTTCGGCGCCAAGGGCGAGCAAGCCAGGCGGGAGCTGGCTGCCATCTTCGCTTCGCGGCCGCAAAGCCACTGGACCGGCGTGTTCGACCAGGTCGATTGCTGCGTCACGCCGGTGCTGACCATCGCCGAGGCCCTCGACAACGAGCAGCTGCGGGCGCGCGGGATGGTGGTCGAAGCGGATGGCATCCCCCAATTTGCGCCGCCCTGGAAGCTCTCCGGCCACGACTTCGACATCGCGCGCGGGGCGCCCGCCGCCGGCCAGCACAGCGCGGAAATCCTGGGCGAGGCCGGTTATTCCGCCGCCGAGATCGACAGCTTGCGTGCTCAGGGCATAATCTAGCTTTCCCGATCCGGCCGGAGGGCCATGCCGGTTTCCTCACCCTCGCAGAGCGGTCCCCAGGCGGCGCAGTTGCGCATCGGCTTCGCGCTGCTGCTGGCGGCCCTGTTCGCCGTGCAGTTCGCGCCGCCGGCGCGGCTGCTCGAACTGGCCTGGGTGGACCTGCAGTTCCGCCTGCTGCGCCAGTTCGCGCCGCTGCCGGCCACGCAGGAGGTCGTCGTTGTCGGCATCGACGATGCCTCGGTGCGCGAGATGAAGCTGCCTCTGGCCATCATGCACGCCGACCTGGGCCGCTTCCTCGAGGCCATGGCGCTGGCGAAACCGCGCGCCGTCGGCCTCGACGTGACCCTGCCGCAGACCAGCTACGACGGCCTCAAGCCCGGCCT
>JAEUNH010000219.1 GCA_016791205.1 Rhodocyclaceae bacterium
GTTCCATGGGCGTTCCTTCAAATCGTCGCAACGTCGATCTTGTCGTACTGCCGATGGGTGCCGACAAAGCGCACATACATCAGCCCGCGGTCATAGCGGACGGCCACCACCAGGCGGTAATCATTGCCCTTCCTGATTACCAATGAGCCTCAGCCAACTTTACGAGCCGGTAGGGCATAGGCGGTGTTTGCGCGGCAGCGGTAGCCAGCCGTGCGAGCATGCTCGCCAGATCGAATCGTCGGTTGAAGCGATAGTTGAACTCGGCCAGATAGCGCGGCAGGTGCTTCGGGCGGATCGCATGATAGGTGCCGTGGATCGCATTCTTCACATTCCCCAGCATGGTATCGACCCAGTTGAGGGTGAGCCGCTTGCGGGCCAGGCCCGGCCCGCTCATCACGGTCGGCGCGTGATCGCAGCCGGCCGCAGCCACCGCCCCGAAACAAGCCAAGCCATCCGAATGCACCGTCGTGCCGGGCGCCAGCTTGGCCTGGCTCCAGCGGGCGATCTCTTTCAAGCGGAAACCCTTGATGCAATTCAGGCTCATGCGGCGCGGGAATCCCGCCGCATCGGTTTCCACCGCTGCCACGAATGGCTTCTTGCCACGCGTGCCGCGCCCGCGCTTGTAGCCCCGACGCCGGCCGCCCCAGTAGGCATCGTCCAATTGCACCAGACCTTTGAGTTGCCGTCCGGCGTCTCTTTCCAGCATCGCCTGCATGAGCTTGTGCTTCATCAGCCAAGCGCTGTTCTGGGAGATGGCCAGCTGGCGGGAGAGCTCCAGCGAGGAGATGCCGTTCTTGGCCTGGGTGATCAGATGCATGGCCAGAAACCAGACGGAAAGCGGCAGCTTGGAGCCGGCGAAGATCGTGCCGGCCGTGATCGAGGTCTGCCGGCGGCAGCCGTTGCACTGGATGAGCCGCCGGCTCTTGAGGGCGCAGTAGGCCGTGTGCCCGCACTCGGGGCAGACGAAGCCTTGCGGCCAGCGCCAGGCAAAGAGCGCCTGTTCGCACTGTTCGACCGTTCCGTACTTGTCCATGAATTCGCGCAAACCCATGCCTCGCTGAAATTGCACCTTGTTCTTCGGCATCGCTTATCTCCTTGGAAAATCAAGCGATGCCAGTTTGCTACCCCTACTGGCTCACAGGCTGAGCCTCATTGGTAATCAGGTTTTTTATTGACATCGCCCGGCACGGCCAGCACAATCCCCGCGCATTCGCTGACAAAAAACATCGCCTATATCCAGAGGAGACGACCACCATGCGATTCCCCGTCAAGACACTCAGCCTCGCCGTCGCTTCCGCCTTGGTCATGTACGGCTGCGGCAAGGAAGCGCCGCCGCCCCCGCCGCCGCCTAAGGCCGAGCAGCCGCCCGCGCCGCCGCCCAAGCCCGCGCTGACCGTGAAGATCGGCCATTCGGCACCGCTCACCGGTCCGCAGGCGCACCTGGGCAAGGACAACGAAAACGGCGCCCGCCTGGCCATCGAGGAAGCCAATGCCAAGAAGCTGGAAATCGGCGGCGCCATGGTGACCTTCGAACTGCTCGGCGAGGACGACCAGGCCGATCCGAAACAGGGCACGACGGTGGCGCAGAAGCTGATCGACGCCAAGGTGAATGGCGTCATTGGCCACCTCAACTCCGGCACCACGATTCCCGCCTCCAAGCTGTATTCGGACGCCGGCCTGCCGCAAATCTCGCCCTCGGCGACCAATCCGAAATACACGCAGCAGGGCTTCAAGACCGCCTTCCGCGTGATGGCCAACGACGAGCAGCAGGGCAAGGTGCTCGGCGACTACTCGACGAAACAGCTGGCCGGCAAGAAGATCGCCATCGTCGACGACCGCACCGCCTACGGTCAGGGCGTCGCCGACGAATTCGAGAAGGCCGCCAAGGCCGGCGGCGCGGCCATCGTCGCGCGCGAGTTCACCAACGACAAGGCGACCGACTTCGCCGCCATCCTCACCAAGATCAAGTCGAAGAAGCCGGACATGGTCATGTACGGCGGCATGGACGCCCAGGCCGGCCCGATGGCGCAGCAGCTGAAGAAGCTCGGCGTCAAGGCCAAGATGATCTTCGCCGACGGCGGCTGCACCACCGAGTTCCACAAGCTGGCGGGCGACGCGGCGGAGGGACACTACTGCTCGCTGCCCGGCTATCCGCTCGACAAGATGCCCGGCGGCAAGGGCTTCATGGAGAAGTACAAGGCCAAGTTCAATGTCGACATCCAGCTCTATGCGCCCTACGCCTATGACGCGGCCAACGTGATGATCGATGCCATGAAGCGCGCCAATTCGGTGGAGCCGGCCAAATACCTGGCCGAGTTGCCGAAGACCTCGTTCGACGGCGTCACCGCCAAGATCACCTTCGACGAGCGCGGCGATGTCAAGGACGGCGCCATCACCCTCTATCAGGCAAAAGGCGGCAAGTGGGAGACGCTGGAGACGGTAGGCGGCGCCGCGCCGGCGCCGGCCCAGCCCGCCGCAATGTCGGGCATGGGCGGCATGACGGCCGCACCGGCACAGCCTGCCGCGATGGGCGGAATGTCGGGCATGGCTGCGGCGCCGACGCCGGCCGCGGCACCTGCTGCAGCACCGGCCGAGAAGAAGTAAGCACGACGCAGTCGACTGGAAACGGCACCTTCGGGTGCCGTTTCTTCATCGAATGGAAACTTTCCTCCAGCAGATCATCAACGGCCTCGTCCTGGGCAGCATCTATGCCCTCGTCGCGCTCGGCTACACGATGGTCTACGGCATCCTCGGCCTGATCAATTTCGCCCACGGCGAGGTGGTGATGATCGGCGCGCTCACCGCGCTCACCGTCATCAAGCTGCTCGCCAACAGCGGCCTGCCCGGCACGGTGGTGGTGCTGATCGGCCTGCTGGCGGCGGTCCCGGTCTGCATGGCGCTCGGCTTCACCATCGAGCGCATCGCCTACCGGCCGCTGCGCAACGCGCCGCGCCTCGCCCCGCTCATCACCGCCATCGGCGTCTCCATCGTGCTGCAGCAGCTGGCGATGATCTTCTGGGGCCGCAATTACCATGCCTTCCCGCCGATCCTGCCGACCAGCGGGCGCGACATCGGCGGCGCCCACATCACCGACGTGCAGATCGCCATCGTCCTGCTCGCCGTGGCGATCATGGCCGGGCTGATGCTGCTGGTGAACAAGACACGGCTGGGCCGCGCCATGCGCGCCACGGCGGAGAATCCGCAGATCGCCGGGCTGTTGGGCGTGAACATCAACGTCATCATCTCCGCCACCTTCCTCATCGGCTCGGCGCTGGCGGCGGTGGCCGGCGTGATGGTCAGCGCCAACTATTCGATCG
>JAEUNH010000225.1 GCA_016791205.1 Rhodocyclaceae bacterium
CCTACAAGTTCACGCGCAAGCCGACCGGCGACATCCTCGCCATCGACCGCATCAAGGAAATCCACGCCCGCATCCCCAACACCCACCTGGTGATGCACGGCTCCTCCAGCGTGCCGCAGGAGTGGCTGGAGATCATCCGCAAGTACGGCGGCCAGATGAAGGAGACCTACGGCGTGCCGGTCGAGGAGATCGTCACCGGCATCAAGCACGGCGTGCGCAAGGTGAACATCGACACCGACATCCGCCTCGCCATGACCGGCGCCATGCGCCGCCACATGGCCGAGAAGCCGGCCGAGTTCGATCCGCGCAAGTTCCTCGCCGACGCGCAGAAGGCCGCCCGGGAGATCTGCAAGCTGCGCTACGAGGCCTTCGGCTGCGCCGGCCAGGCCGCCAGGATCAAGCCGGTCTCGCTGGAAAAGATGGCGGAACGCTACAAGAAGGGCGAATTGAACCAGGTCGTCAAGTAAGCCCGGCTGGAGTAATGTGGAGGCCGCTTTGTGCGGCCTCTTCCTTTTCGCAGGAACGAACCATGGACATCCGCTCCCACACCCTCGACCGCATCCGCAAGTTCTTCAGCGGCGGCCTCGACGTCGTCGAACTCGCCGGCCTGCTGATCATCGCCTTCGCCACCACCGTGGCAATCTGGCAGGAGGCGGCGACGATGATCGAGGCGCGCAAGGTCACCCTGGCCGACCTGCTGCTGATGTTCCTCTACCTCGAGGTGCTGGCGATGATCGGCCAGTACTTCCGTTCCGGCCACATCCCGGTGCGCTATCCGCTCTACATCGCCATGGTGGCGCTGGCGCGCTACCTGATCCTCGACATCAAGGAGCTCACCGAGCTGCGCGTGGTGGCGACGGCAGGCGCCATCCTGCTGCTCACCCTCGCCGTACTGGCGATCCGCTACGGCCACGTCAAGTTCCCCTACCGCGAGGACCAGGCCAGCAAGGACCGGCCTTATGTGCGCGAATAATGCCGTGTTGCCGGGACTGACTTTCGGGAAGGCGGGGTTGTCCGCCCTCCCGGCAACCGGCCCACAGGGATTTCCTTCGGTCCTATAATTGCCGCTTCCATTCACCCTCTCTCCCCCATGAGCCAGACCGTCTACGAATCCCGCATCGCCAGCCTGCCCCTGATCGCCCGTGGCAAGGTGCGCGACATCTATGCCGTCGGCGAGCAGCAGATGCTGATCGTCACCACCGACCGCCTGTCGGCCTTCGACGTCATCCTGCCCGACCCGATCCCGGACAAGGGCCGCGTGCTGACGGCGGTGTCGAGCTTCTGGTTCGAGCGCCTGGCCCACATCGTCCCCAACCACCTGACCGGCATCGACCCGGAATCGGTGGTGAAGGGCGAGGACGAGCGCGCCCAGGTGCGCGGCCGCTCGGTGGTGGTGAAGCGCCTGAAGCCCCTGCCGGTCGAGGCCGTGGTGCGCGGCTACATCATCGGCAGCGGCTGGAAGGACTACCAGAAGACCGGCGCCGTCTGCGGCATCCCGCTGCCGGCCGGCCTGAAGATGGCGCAGAAGCTGCCGCAGCCGCTGTTCACGCCGTCGACCAAGGCCGAGATGGGCGCCCACGACGAAAACATCGACTTCGCCACCGTGGAAAAATTGCTCGGCGTCGGTCTTGCGGCGCAGGTGCGCGATGTCACCCTGCGCTTCTACGGCGAGGCCTCCGACTACGCGCTGACGCGCGGCATCATCATCGCCGACACCAAGTTCGAGTTCGGCCTGGATGCCGCCGGCCGCCTGCACCTCATCGACGAGGCATTGACGCCGGATTCCTCGCGCTTCTGGCCGGCCGACGAATACAAGGAAGGCATCAGCCCGCCGAGCTTCGACAAGCAGATCGTGCGCGACTACCTGGAGACACTCGACTGGAACAAGCAGGCGCCCGGACCGAAACTTCCGGCTGAGATCATTGCCAAAACAACGGCCAAGTACCGCGAGGCCTACGAGCGGCTCAGCGGCCGGAAGCTTGATTGATCGCTATCCACCCCCAACTAGAAAGGGCGCGCGCTGCGCCCTTCATTTTTTGAATAACCATGACAACGATGAACCCTTTGCTCGACTTCTCCGGCCTGCCGCGCTTCGACGCGGTGCGTCCCGAACATGTCACGCCCGCCATCAGCGAACTGCTGACGGAAAACCGCGCCCTGCTGGCGCGCCTGGAAACGGCGCCGGCCACCTGGGGTGACTTCGCCGCGCCGTTCTTCGACGGCAGCGAGCGCCTGTCGCGCGCCTGGGGCATCGTCGGCCACCTGCACGCCGTGATGGACGTGCCGGACTGGCGCGAAGCCTACAACGCCAACCTGCCGGAGGTGACGCGCTTCTTCGCCGAGCTGGGACAGAACCAGAAGTTGTTCGCCCAGTTCAAGGCAATCAAGGCCGGTCCCGGATTCGCGCAGCTCTCCGCCGCGCAGCAGCGCATCGTCGAGCACGAGATCCGCGACTTCCGCCTCTCCGGCGCCGAACTGCCGGAAGCCGACAAGCCGCGCTTCCAGGCCATCCAGGAGGAACTGGCCTCGCTGCAGGCGAAATTCTCCGAAAACCTGCTCGATGCCACCAACGCCTTCGCCGAATTCGTCACGGACGAAGCGGAACTGGCCGGCATACCCGCCGATGTCGTCGAGGCGGCACGCGCCGCCGCAGAGAAGGACGGCAAGCCGGGCTGGAAGTTCACCCTGCACATGCCTTCCTACCTGCCGGTAATGCAATACGCCGAAAGCCGCCGCCTGCGCGAGGCGCTCTACCGCGCCTATGCCACCCGCGCCGCAGAGTTCCACGACCTCGGCGGCAAGCCGGAGTGGGACAACATGCCGCTGATCCGCCGCCTGCTCGAACTGCGCGCCGAGGAGGCCGGCCACCTCGGCTACGGCAACTTCGCCGAGGTGTCGCTGGTGCCGAAGATGGCCGAGTCGCCGGCCGACGTGCTGGCCTTCCTGCGCGAGCTCGCCGTCAAATCGAAACCCTTCGCCGAGCGCGACATGGCGGAGCTGCGCGAATTCGCCGTGTCGCAGGGACTGACTTTGCTGGAACCGTGGGACATCGGCTGGGTCTCGGAAAAGCTCAAGCAGGCACGCTACAGCTTCTCCGACGAGGAAGTACGCCAGTACTTCCCCGAGCCCAAGGTGCTGCAGGGCCTGTTCCGCGTCATCGAGACGCTGTTCGCCGTGCGCATCCGGCCCGACACGGCGCCCGTCTGGCACGAGGATGTGCGCTTCTTCCGCATCGAGGATGCCGCGGGCGGACTCGTCGGGCAGTTCTACCTCGACCTCTACGCCCGCGACACCAAGCGCGGCGGCGCCTGGATGGACGACGCCATCACCCGCCGCAACACCGAGGCGGGCATCCAGACGCCCGTGGCCTACCTCAACTGCAACTTCTCGCGCCCCGTTGGCAACAAGCCTGCCTTGTTTACCCACGACGAGGTGATCACCCTCTTCCACGAGACCGGCCACGGCCTGCACCATCTGCTCACCCGCGTCGAGGAGCTCGGCGTCTCCGGCATCAACGGCGTCGAGTGGGACGCGGTCGAGCTGCCCAGCCAGTTCATGGAGAATTTCTGCTGGGAATGGGAAGTGCTGGCGGAAATGACGGCGCACGTCGACGGCGGCGAGCCGCTGCCGCGCGCACTCTTCGACCGCATGACCGCAGCGAAGAACTTCCAGGGCGGCATGCAGATCGTGCGCCAGCTCGAGTTCAGCCTGTTCGATCTGCTGCTGCACAGCGACTTCGAACCGGCCGGGCAGAAAAGCGTGCTCGACCTGATCGAGGAAGTCCGCAAGGAAGTGGCGGTGATCTTCCCGCCGCCCTGGCACCGCTTCCCGAACAGCTTCTCGCACATCTTCTCGGGCGGCTACGCCGCCGGCTACTACAGCTACAAGTGGGCCGAGGTGCTCTCCGCCGACGCCTTCGCCGCCTTCGAGGAGGCGCGGCGCGACGGCAGCGTCCTGAATCCGGCCACCGGCATCCGCTTCCGCGACGAGATCCTCGCCGTCGGCGGCAGCCGCCCTGCGCTGGACTCCTTCAAGGCCTTCCGCGGCCGCGCGCCCAGCGTCGATGCCCTGCTGCGGCACAGTGGTATGATTCTGGCGTAGCCAGTCTAGGAGGCGTGCCATGAAGATGATTGCGTTTTGCCTGCTTTCTCTGCTCTTCCTTGTCACCAACTCTACTGCGCAGAATCTGTACCGCTGGGTGGACGCGGAGGGCAAGGTTCATTATTCAGACCAGCCCCCGCCAAAGGAAATAAAGAAAGTCGGGCAACCCAAGCTCGGCACCTCCACCATCGAAACCAGCGATCTTCCATTCGAAACAAAGAGGGCCGCTGAAAACTATCCGGTTGTTTTGTACTTCTCGGACGATTGCAAAACGCCCTGCGATGCCGGTAAGGATTTCTTGAGCAAACGTGGGATACCTTTTCAACAAAAAAACATTGTCTCCGATGAGGACGCTGCCGACTTTAAAAAATTCTTCAATTCGGACAGCATTCTGCTTCCTGCCATCTCGGTCGGCAGTCAGAAAACCCAAGGATTCCAATCCAACGCCTGGAATAATCTCCTCGACATAGCCGGATATCCCAAGACCGCGATACCGGGCGCCAAGGCTCGATGATTCTGGCCACCTGGAACGTCAACTCGCTCAAGGTCCGCCTGCCGCAGGTGCTGGAATGGCTGGCCGCCCAGGGCCCGGATGTCGTCTGCCTGCAGGAAACCAAGCTCGAGGACAAGGCCTTCCCCCGCATGGAAC
>JAEUNH010000231.1 GCA_016791205.1 Rhodocyclaceae bacterium
TCCTCCTGCACCTCGCGCGCCACGCCCTCCTCCGGCGTCTCGTCGCGCTCCATGAAGCCGGTGACGAGGCCGAACATCTTCTCCGGCCAGGCGTGGTTGCGCGCCAGCACGATCAGTCCGTCGCGCTCGACCAGTCCGGCCAGCACCGGCAGCGGGTTGTCCCAGAAGACGTAGCCGCAGGCGGCGTCCGGGCAGGACAGCCGCGCGCGCCCCGCAATGCCGCACTCGACGAGCGGTGAGGCGCAGCGCGGACAATAGCGCATCAGAGCTTGGCTTCGACCCAGGCCGGCACCGAGGCCAGCGCCTTGCCGAGGTGTTCCGGCTGGGTGCCGCCGGCCTGCGCCATGTCGGGCCGGCCGCCGCCCTTGCCGCCGACCTGCTGGGCGACGAAATTCACCAGCTCGCCGGCCTTCACCTTGCCGGTAAGGTCGGGGCTGACGCCGGCGATGAGCGAAGCCTTGCCGTCGGCGGCGGCGCCGAGCACGACGACGCAGGATTTCAGCTTGTCCTTGAGCTTGTCCAGCGTCTCGCGCAGCGCCTTGGCGTCGGCGCCTTCGAGCGTCGCGGCGAGCACTTTCACGCCCTTCACCTCGGCAGCCTGGCCGGCGAGGTCGTCGCCCTGGCTGGCGGCGGCCTTCGATTTCAGCCGCGCCAGTTCCTTCTCCAGCGCCTTGAGGTGGTCGAGCACCTGGCCGACGCGGGCGGCGATCTCCTGCGGCTGCGCCTTGATCGCGGCGGCGACTTCGGCCAACTCGCGCTCCTGCTGCTGCACGACGTCCAGCGCACCTTCGCCGGTGACCGCCTCGATGCGGCGAATGCCGGCGGCCACACCGCCCTCGGAGAGAATCTTGAAGAAGCCGATGTCGCCGGTGCGCGCGACGTGGACGCCGCCGCACAGTTCGCGCGAGCTGCCGATGTCCATCACGCGCACGCTGTCGCCGTACTTCTCGCCGAACAGCGCCATGGCGCCGGACTTCACCGCATCGTCGAAGGCCATCACGCGGGCGCACGACTCGGCGTTGGCGAGGATCTCGCGGTTGACGATGCGCTCGACGGCGCGGATCTCGTCATCGGTCATCGGCGCCTGGTGGGCGAAGTCGAAGCGCGTGCGGGAAGGATTCACCAGCGAGCCCTTCTGCTGCACGTGGCTGCCCAGCACTTCGCGCAGGGCCTTGTGCATGAGGTGGGTGGCGGAGTGGTTGCGCACCGTGGCGGCGCGCGAAGCCAGGTCGACCTTGGCCTGCACGGTGTTGCCGACGGTGAGCTTGCCGAGCTTCAGGACGCCCTGGTGGCCGAAGACGTCGGCCTGGATCTTCTGCGTGTCGTCCACTTCGAAGACGCCGTGGGCGGATTCGAGCAGCCCGCGGTCGCCGACCTGGCCGCCGGATTCGGCATAGAACGGCGTGTGGTCGAGCACCACCACGCCGGCGTCGCCCAAAGTCAGTTCGTTCACCTCGGCGCCGTCCTTGTAGAGGGCGACGACGGTGCCTTCGTGCACCAGCGTGTCGTAGCCGTGAAAGGCCGTCGCCACGCCCGAATAGTCGAGCGCGCCCTTCATGACGAACTTCGAGGCGGCGCGCGCCTGCTCGCGCTGGCGCGCCATGGCGGCGTCGAAGCCGGCCTGGTCGAGCGTGAAACCGCGCTCGCGGCACATGTCGGCGGTGAGGTCGAGCGGGAAGCCGAAGGTGTCGTAGAGCTTGAACGCCGTTTCGCCATCGAGTTTCTTCGAAGGGGAGGCCAGCGCTGCTTCGAGCAGGGCCATGCCGTGTTCCAGCGTCTCGGCGAAGCGCTCCTCCTCGGCCTTGAGCACCTCGGCGACGCGTCCGGCGGCTTGCGGCAGTTCGGGATAGGCCTTGCCCATGGCCTGCGACAGATCGGCCACCAGGCGGTGGAAGAACGGTTTCTTCTGGCCCAGCTTGTAGCCGTGGCGGATGGCGCGGCGGATGATGCGGCGAAGCACGTAGCCGCGGCCGTCCGAGCCGGGGATGACGCCGTCGACGACCAGGAAGGCGCAGGCGCGGATGTGGTCGGCGATGACGCGCAGGCTGGGATTGGAGAGATCCTTCGCCGCCGTCTCGCGGGCTGCGGCAAGGATGAGTTCCTGGAACAGGTCGATCTCGTAGTTGCTGTGCACGTGCTGCAGCACGGCGGCCAGGCGCTCCAGGCCCATGCCGGTGTCCACGCTCGGCTTGGGCAGCGGATGCAGCACGCCGGCCTCGTCGCGATTGAACTGCATGAACACCAGATTCCAGATCTCGATGTAGCGGTCGCCGTCGGCATCCGGCGAGCCGGGCGGTCCGCCCTCGATCCCTGCGCCGTGGTCGTAGAAGATCTCGCTGCAGGGGCCGCAGGGCCCGGTGTCGGCCATCTGCCAGAAGTTGTCGGAAGTGAACTGCGGCGCGCCCGGCTTGTCGCCGATGCGGATGCAACGCTCCGCCGGCACGCCGATCTCGCGCGTCCAGATTTCATACGCCTCGTCGTCCTCGTGGTAGACGGTGGTCCACAGCTTCTCCTTGGGGATGCCGTAGACCCCGGTGATCAGCTCCCAGGCGTAGCGGATGGCGTCGCGCTTGAAGTAGTCGCCGAAGCTGAAGTTGCCGAGCATCTCGAAGAAGGTGTGGTGGCGCGCCGTGTAGCCGACGTTCTCCAGGTCGTTGTGCTTGCCGCCGGCGCGCACGCAGCGCTGCGAGGTGGTGGCGCGCGCGTAGGGCCGCTTGTCGTGGCCGAGGAAGACGTCCTTGAACTGCACCATGCCGGCATTGGTGAACAGCAGCGTCGGGTCGTTGCCCGGCACCAGCGGGCTGGAGGCGACAATGGCGTGGCCCTTCGAGGCGAAGTAGTCGAGGAATTTCTGGCGGATGTCGGCGCTTTTCATGGCGGCTGGAGCGGGATGCGTGTCCGGGCTGAAGGAAGCCGCGATTTTATCATCGCAGCGCAAAAGTCAGTCCGCGCGATACGGCGAACGGGTTCCGGCCGCCGGCCGGGACGTCCTGTCAGTCGTCGCCGGACGGCAGGGCGAAATGGAAAGCGGCGCCTTCGTCGGGCACGCCCTCGGCCCAGACCCGCCCGCCATGGCGCTGGACGATGCGGGCGACGATGGCCAGGCCGACGCCGGTGCCCTCGAAGGCCGGATCGCGGTGCAGTCGCTGGAAGACGTGGAACAGCTTGTCGGCGTAGGCCATGTCGAAGCCGATGCCGTTGTCCCGGACGTAGAAGCGGACTTCCTCCCCGTCCGCCGTCCCGCCGATCTCGATCACGGCCTGGGTCCGCTGGCGGGAATACTTCAGGGCGTTGCCGATCAGGTTGGACCACACCTGGCGCAGCAGGCTGCGGTCGGCGCGCACCGCCGGCAGCGGCTTGATGCGTACCTCGACACGGCCGCTGGAGACCGATTCGGCCAGTTGCGGCATCTCGGCGAGCGCCTCCCGCGCCAGCTCGGCCATGTCGACCGGCACGCGCCGCAGCTCGGCGCGGCCGATGCGCGAGAAGTCGAGCAGGTCGTCGATCAGCTCGCCCATGCGGATCGCCCCGCCGGCGATGCGGTCGAGCAGGCGCTTGCCTTCGACATCGATCGCCGCGGCGTAGTCCTCCTCGATGATCTTGGCGTAGCCGGCGATCGCCCGCAGCGGCGCGCGCAGGTCGTGCGAGATGGAATAGCTGAAGCTCTCCATCTCGCGCACCGCCTCCTCCAGCTCGGCGGTGCGGCTGCGCACCCGGCTCTCCAGCTCGCGGTTGAGCTCGCGCAGGGCCTCCTCGGCGCGTTTCTGGTCGGTGACGTCGCGGACCATGGCGATCAGCCCCTCGCTGCCGCCGATCTCGACGCCGACCGCGGCCAGCAGGCAGTCGCGCAGCTCGCCCGAGCGGGTGCGCAGCAGATACGGGAAGTTGCGCACCGAGCCCTCGGCGCGGATGCGCCGCACCGCTTCGCGGCGCATTTCCGGATGCTCCCACAGGCCGATGCCGACCGAGGTCCGGCCCAGCACCTCGGCCTCGCTGTAGCCGGTCAGCTCCTCGAAGGCGCGGTTGGCGGCCATGAAGCGGCCCGTCTCCAGCTCGGTGATGGTGGTGTAGTTGGGGCTGAAGCGGAAGGCCTTGGCGAAGCGTTCCTCGGAGGCCCTCAGCCCCTCCTCGGCGCGCTGCTGGTCGGTAACGTCTCGCACGACGGAAATCAGGCAGCTCGTCCCGGCGATGTCGATGATAACCGTCGATGTCGTGACATCCCGCAGATCGCCGGCCCTGTTCCTCAGCACAAAGGGATAGCTGCTGACTCGGCCCTTGGCCCTCAATGCGGCAACAAAGTCCGATCGTTTCTCGGGATACGCCCACACGCCGAGATCGACCGCGGTGCGCCCGATGCATTCCTCGCGCGGGCAGCCGAGCAGCGTCTCGTAGCTGTGGTTCATGTCCAGCACCAGTCCGTCTTCCATGCGCACCACCATCATGCCGTCAGGGCTGGCGTGAAAAACCTTGGAGAACTTTTCTTCCGATTCGCGCAGCGCCGCCTCGGTGCGCCGCACTTCCGTGACATCGCGCGCCACCCCGACGATCTGCTGCTCGCCGCCGATCTCGACCAGCACGCAGGAACCTTCCACCAGGCGGATCTCTCCGCCCTTGATCCTGAAATGCGCATGGAACCCATGCCATTCCCCGTGTTCGCGCAGCTCCTGCACCAGGCGGACGCGCTCCTCGGGGTCGGCCCACAGGCCGATATCCAGAGCCGTGCGGCCCAGCACCTCCTCGGCCCTCCAGCCGGTCAGCCGTTCGAAGCCGGCGTTGGCGGCGACGAATGTGCCATCCTTCAGCCGGCTCACCGTGGCGTAGTCCGGGTTGGCATGGAAGGCCTTGGCGAAACGCTCCTCGGAATGGCGCAGGTCCTCCTGCGATTGCAGCAGGGCAGTGACGTCTCGGGCGGTGCCGATGATGTGCGGCTCGCCAGCCAGCTGAATGGTGCTGGCGTTGATCTCCACCTGGCGCCGCTCGCCGCGACGGTTCACGAACACCGAGGAAAAATCGCGCACCCCGCCTCGCTCGCTCAGTTCGCCGACGAAGCGGTCGCGGTCGGCCGGGTCGGCCCACATGTGCAGGTCGGCCGTGCGCATCCTGCCGACCGCCTCCGCGGCAGGTATCCCCATCAGCTGCTCGAAGCCCTGGTTCACCTCGACGATCATGCCGTCGGAGAGCCGGCTGATCATGGTGAAGTCGGGGTTGGAGTGAAAGGCCTTGAAGAACTTCTCCTCGGACTTGCGGATCGTGTCCTCGCGCTGGCGCAGCTCCTTCAGCAGCCCGGTGAACGCTTCGGCCAGGGCGCCGATCTCGTCGTCTCGCCTGGGCAGGGCGTGCATCCGCGCTTCAGGCCGCTCGCGCAGCAGCGCAAGATGCCGGGTCAGCCGGGTCAGCGGCGCCACCAGCCAGCCGGCCAGCCACCAGACCAGGACGCCGCCGAGGAGCAGCGCGCCGAGGCTGACCGCCAGGATGCGCTGGCGCGCCCGATGCAGCGGCTGGTAGGCCTCCTCGGCCGGGTAGGCGGCGGCGACGAACCAGCCCAGCGAGGCCATCTGCCTGACGCCGAACAGGGTGGGCCGGCCCTGGCCATCGAGGCTCTCGACCGTGCCCTCGAAGCCTTCGGCGTCCCGCAAGCTGAGCGGATCGTCGAGCGTCGTCAGGCCGGTGCCGGGTGAGCGAAGGCTTTCCGGCACCTGTATGGCCTGGCGCTCCCGCGTCGCCAGAATCAGATAGCCGCCATTGCCCAGCCGGGCCTGGCCCAGGTGGCCGAAGATCCCTTGCCGGTCGAGCAGCAGCCCGCAGGTCACGACCAGCCTTGGCGCGCCGTCCTGGCCCAGTCGCGGCACGGACAGGGCGATGGCCGGCTTGCCGCTGATGCCGCTGATCAGGGGGGCGGAGACGACCGGCTTCTTCTCGGACAGCACGCGGCGAAAATAATCGCGGCCGGCCAGGCTGGTCATGGCCCCGGCCGGCGCCGGCAGGTTGTGCGCCAGGATGCGCCCGTCCGGGGCTGCCGCCGCGCATCTGCCGATCCAGCCCAGCGGGCTCGGCAGATGCTGAAAGAAGCGCTCGATCTCCGCCGGCTTGTCCAGGGCCGCCGCCGGAATCGACTCGGCAATCCCCGACACGGTCCGCATCGCCGAGGCGACGTCGCCCTCGATCTTGCCGGCCGTCCCGGCCAACAGCGCGGCCAGGTGCCCGGCCACCTCGGTCCGGACATCCTCGCGGGCATACGACCAGGACAGCAGCGCGGCGCCCGCGGCGATGAGCGCCATGACGGCGGTCAGCGCCAATGCCAGTCGGGTGCGGATGCTCGTTTTCATCGGGCGGAACGCGTTCGGGATGGAAGCACGAAGGTTAATATACCGTCTACGGCAGGCCGGCCGGCATAGAAGGAGCGCGCATGAAGGCAGGATGGCTGCTCGCCCTCGACCAGGGCACCACCAGTTCCCGCGCCATCGTCTTCGATGCCGAGGGCAACGAGGCCGCGACCGCCCAGAAGGAGCTGCGGCAGATCTATCCGCAGCCCGGCTGGGTCGAGCACGATCCGCTCGACATCTGGCAGGACCAGCTGGCGGTGGCGCAAGCCGCGCTGCGGCAGGCCGGCCTCGGCGCCGGCGACATCGCCGCCATCGGCATCGCCAACCAGCGCGAGACCGTGGTGCTGTGGGAACGGGCCAGCGGCCGCCCGCTCGCCAACGCCATTGTCTGGCAGGACCGGCGCACAGCCGAGGCCTGCGCCCGCCTCAAAGCCGAGGGCGCCGAAGGCCTGGTGCGGGAGAAGACCGGCCTGGTGCTCGACCCCTACTTCTCGGCCACCAAGCTGGCCTGGCTGCTCGACCGCCTGCCGGGCGCGCGGGCGCGGGCGCAACGCGGCGAGCTGGCGGCCGGCACGGTCGACAGCTGGCTGGCCTGGAACCTCTCCGGCGGCCGCCTGCACATCACCGATCCCAGCAACGCCTCGCGCACGTCG
The DNA here is from genome assembly GCA_016791205.1 of Rhodocyclaceae bacterium. GTDB lineage: Bacteria > Pseudomonadota > Gammaproteobacteria > Burkholderiales > Rhodocyclaceae > Desulfobacillus. The sequence goes on from JAEUNH010000231.1 coordinate 6,977, forward strand.
CTTTTCAACATCCGCAGCGGCGACTGGGATGCCGATCTGCTGGCGCTGTTCGGCATCCCGCGCGAGCTGCTGCCGCGCGTCGTCCGTTCCAGCGCACTGTGCGGCGAGACCGCGCCGGCGCTGTTCGGCGCGCCGATCCGCCTCGGCGGCATGGCCGGCGACCAGCAGGCGGCCCTCTTCGGCCAGGCCTGCCACGGCGCCGGGATGGCAAAGAACACCTACGGCACCGGCTGCTTCCTGCTGATGCACACCGGCGGCCAGGCCGTCGCCTCGGCCAACGGGCTGATCGCCACCTGCGCGGCGCAGACGGGCGATGCGCCCGAATACGCCCTGGAGGGCAGCGTCTTCATCGGCGGCGCGGTGGTGCAGTGGCTGCGCGACGGCCTCGGCCTGATCCGCCGGGCGGCCGACATCGAGGCGCTGGCGGCCGGCGTGCCGGACGCCGGCGGGGTGGTCTTCGTGCCGGCCTTCGCCGGTCTCGGCGCGCCGCACTGGAACCCCGCCGCGCGCGGGGCCCTGCTCGGCCTGACGCGCGGCACCACGGCCGCGCACATCGCCCGCGCCGCCCTCGAAGCCATCGCCTTCCAGTCGGTGGAACTGGTCGAGGCCATGTCCGCCGATTGCGGGCAGCCGCTCGCCGAGCTGCGGGTCGACGGCGGCGCCGCCGCCAACGGCCTGTTGCTGCAGTTCCAGGCCGACCTGCTCGGCGTGCCGGTGCTGCGGCCGCGGATCCTGGAGACCACCGCGCTCGGCGCGGCCTACCTGGCCGGGCTGGCCGCCGGCGTCTGGGCGAGCCGGGCGGAGATCGCCGCCTACTGGGCGCGCGAACGCACCTTCGAGCCGCGCCTGCCGCGCGCCGCGGCCGCCGCGCGCATGGCGGAATGGCGCCGCGCCGTGCGCGGCACACAGACTTTTTCTGAATAGAAACTGCCTGCCCCCCGCCCCCCTTCGCAGGGAAGGGGGTGACGGCGGTTCGGCCGAGCCGGGCTCGGCCTCCACATAAAAAAACCGGCGCGGCGCGCCGGTTTTTAACTCGGGACTTGAATTACTTCTTGCGGGCCGGCCGGTCCATCTTGCCGTCGTGGTTGAAGTCGTGCTGGCGGTCGTGCTTCTGGCGGTAGATGCGCTTGCTCTGCACGTCCTGGGCATGCTCGATGCGGGCCTTTTCCTTGGCCGTCACCTTGCCGTCGGCGGCGGCCTTGTTCTCCATGTTCTGCACCCGCTCCTGGCCCTTCTCCATGCGGGCGGCCTCCTTCTCGGTCAGCGCGCCGGACTGCACGCCCTGGTCGATGCGCTGCTGCTGGTTGGCCTGGCGCTGGTCGATGCGCGGGGTGGACGTGGTCTGGGCCAGCGCCGGCAGGGCCATGGCGGCGGCCAGCAGGGCGGCGGCGATCGTGGTCGATTTCATGCTTCTCTCCTTTGAAAGTTTGGATGTATGGGTCGAACCCATGGGCAGAATAACGCCCGCCCCCCGGCACCGCTTACGGCGGATTTGTAAAGACTGTAACAAAAGGTGTCAGGCGCCCCAGCCGGCCAGCAGGTCGATGCGGTCGCTGAACAGCCCGGCGACGCCCGAGTGCAGCAGCTGCAGCGCGTCCTCGGCGTCGTTCACGGTGTAGACCAGCAGCGGCGCGCCGGCCTGGCGCGCCTCCTCGAGCAGGCGCCGGCCGAAATGCCGCCGGCTGCAGTGCAGACTGACAGCCTCGAGCCGGTGCAGGCGCTTCGGCCAGTCGGCCGGCGGCGCGTCGACCAGCCAGCCGCGCGGCAATTCCGGCGCCGCCGCGGCCGCGGCCGCCAGCGCCTCGACGGAAAAGGAGGACAGCAGCGGCGGCACGGCGCCCTGCCAGAGTTCGCGCGCCAGGCCGGCGACCTTGCGTCCGGTCTCCGCTTCGGCGCCCGACGAGGGCTTGATCTCGACGTTGGCGCGCAGCCCCAGCGCCTGGCAGAGCTCGGCGGCATCGGCGAAGGTCGGCAGCGGCTCGCCGGCGTAGCGGGCGCTGTGCCAGCCGCCGGCATCGAGCCGCGCCAGTTCGGCGTCGCTGGTCTCGGCGACTCGGCCGCGTCCACTGGTGGTGCGCTCGAGGGTTTCGTCGTGGATCAGCACCGGGGTGCCGTCGCCGGAGAGCATGACGTCGAATTCGACGGCGCGGCAGCCGAGCTCGGCGGCCAGGCGGATGCCCGCCAGGGTGTTCTCGGGGGCCAGGCTGCCGCCGCCGCGATGGGCGATGCCGCGCGGAAAGTCCCAGTTCACCGGGCGACCGTGCCGTCGGTGGGGGCCGGCTGCAGCACGGTGTTGCCGCGCCGCACCGCGGTATCGAGCGCCTCCTTGGCGGGCTTGAGGTTGGCCCACACGGCTTCCAGTTCCTCGTGCAGGATGGCGCGCACCCGGCTCATGCCGAACACCGCCTTCGGCTTGGCGGCCGAGACGTATTTCTTGTCGGAGAGCCGCTGCACCGTCAGACGCAGCACCTCGGGCGCCGGGCTGTCGCCCATCATCGACTCGGCCGCGGCCGAGGTCATCGGCAGGAAGCCGCTGCCGCGCACCCATTGTTTCTGCACCTCCGGCCGCAGCAGGAAGGCGACGAAGCGCGCCGTCGCGGCATACTCGGGCTTCTTCTTGCCGGCCAGCGCCCACAGCACCGCGCCGTCGGGCAGCACCCGGCCCGGCGCGGCGCCGCGCACGTCGTCGTAGTGCGGCAGGTCGGCGACGCCGAAATCGAAGGGCTTGCGGCGCGCCAGCTGATGGTACAGCGAGGAGTCGCTGGTCAGCATGCCGCACTGGCCGGAGAGGAATTTCTCGTCGGCCTCGCGGCCCGGCCCGAAGGTGCGGAAATAGAAGCTCTTGTGCCAGCTGGCGAGCAGCGCCACGTGCTTCACCTCCACCAGGTTGTTGAGCGCCAGGCCGGACTTGCCGCTGTTTTCGCCGTGGGCAAGCGGCTCGCCGTGCTGGGTGGCCACGTTCTCCATGAGCACCCAGGCCGGATTCGACGAGGTGAACGGGCAGCGCCGGTCGACGTCGTAGATCTTGCCGGCCGTCTCCTGCACCTGCCACCAGGTGGCGGGCGGCTTGTTCGGATCGAGTTTCGCCTTGCGAAAGGTGTCCTTGTTGTAGAACAGCACCGGCACCGACAGCGCCAGCGGCAGGGCCTGGATGCGGCCCTTGTTGTCGTCGACCACGTCGGCGACGACCGGAAAGAAGGCCGCGGCCTCGAGCTTTTCATTGGCATTGGCCATCACCTTGTGCAGGGGCAGCATGCGCGGATGGCCGGCGAAGAATTTCTGGTGCTCGTCGTCCTCCAGCAGGGCCAGATGCGGCAGCTGCTGCGGATCGGTGACCAGGCTCAGGTGCTGCAGGATCACCTTGTTGCCGCCGCTCTCGGCGTTGTAGCGGCCGACCAGTTCGACCAGCGCGGCGGCGGCTTCGCCGGTCATGGCGTGGCGGAAGACGATCTCGGCGGGCGCCACCGGCTTGGCCGCCTGTGCGGCGACCGTCGCCAGGCAAGTGAAAAGCAGTACGACTCGACGCAGCATGCGGAATCCAGTACAAGGTGGGAATTTCGGTATATTACGACCAAAGGAAGTCCCGGTGGGACACGCCCGAATCCGACAGATCATCCCCATGCCCGGCGCCCTCTCCCACATCCGCGTGCTCGACCTGTCCCGCGTCCTGGCCGGGCCGTGGTGCACCCAGAACCTCGCCGATCTCGGCGCCGAAGTCATCAAGGTGGAGAAGCCGGGCGGCGGCGACGACACCCGCGCCTGGGGGCCGCCCTGGCTGAAGGACGGCGAGGGCCGGGACACCGGCGAGTCGGCCTATTACCTGTCGTGCAACCGCGGCAAGCAGTCGCTGGCCCTCGACATCGCCCATCCGGAAGGCAGCCGCATCGTGCGCGAACTGGCGCGCCACTGCGACGTGCTGGTGGAGAACTTCAAGGTCGGCGGCCTGGCCAAATACGGCCTCGACTGGGACAGCCTGCATGCCATCAACCCTCGCCTCGTCTACTGCTCGATCACCGGCTTCGGCCAGGACGGCCCCTATGCGGAGCGGCCCGGCTACGACTTCATCGTCCAGGGCATGGGCGGACTGATGAGCCTCACCGGGGAACCCGACGGTGCGCCCGGCGGCGGCCCGCAGAAGACCGGCGTGGCGGTGGCGGATCTGTTCACCGGCATGTACGCCACCGTCGCCGTGCTGGCGGCACTGACTTTTCGCGAGCGGAGCGGCGCGGGCCAGCACATCGACCTGGCGCTGCTCGACGCCCAGGTGGCGATGCTGGCCAACCAGAACCTGAATTTCCTGGTCTCGGGCGAAGCGCCGCGGCGGCTCGGCAACGCCCATCCCAACATCGTCCCCTACCAGACCTTCGCCACGGCCGATGGCCACCTCATCCTCGCCGTCGGCAACGACGCGCAATTCCGCCGCTTCTGCGAACTGGCCGGCCAAGCGGCGCTGGCCGACGATCCGCGCTACGCCAGCAACCGCGGCCGGGTGGAGAACCGCGCCACGCTGGTCCCGCTGCTCGAGCCGCTGCTGCGCGGCCGCCGCAGCGGCGAGTGGATCGATGCGCTGGAAGCCGCCGGCGTGCCCTGCGGCCCGATCAACCGGCTCGACGCGGTGTTCGACGACCCGCAGGTGAGGCATCGCGGCCTGCGTGTCGAAGCGCCGCACCCGAGCGCCGGCCGCGTGCCCCTGGTCGCCAGCCCGCTGCGGCTGTCGGCCAGCCCGGTGGCCTCCCCCGCCGCGCCGCCCCTGCTCGGCCAGCACGGCAATGAAATCCTGAAGCGGCTGCTGGGCCTCGGCGAGGAAGAACTTGCCCGGCTGGCGGCGCAGGGCGTCATTGCCGGGCCGGCGTGATCTATTGCCTTGCCGGTCGGCGGGGCTTCCAGTAACATGCTCCGAGATTCATCCAATAAAAATCAAGAACAAGAACAATATCGAATGGCTCAACGATCCCGGCGAAGGACGGCGGCGGGAATGATCCGATAGAGAAAATGAACAAGTATCAGAGAATCGTCGTCATCATCACGGCGGTGAACATCGCCCTGATGTTCCTCTTTCCGCCCTTCCTCGACAATCCGCTGCGGCGCGGCGTGATGCCCAGCTTCGACGGCTTCTATCCGCTGTTCTCCGCACTCGGCTACAAGCGGCTGCACACCTCGCTGCTGACCCTGGAAGTGATGTTCGTGGTCATCAACGGCATGGTCGCCTGGCTGCTGCTCGACCGCCGCACCGCCCAGGGCGCGGTGCCGGAGTTCAACTACACCCGGGCCATCGGCCTGTTCGCGGCGGCCAACCTGGCGGTGATGGCGATGTTCCCGCCGTTCGAATCCTATTCCGGGCTGTCCAAGATCGCGGCGCCCAGCTTCGACGGCTTCTACTTCATCATCGGCGACAAGCGCAACCGCAGCATCTTCATCCCGGTGCTGTACTTCGAAATCATCCTGGTCATCATCAACTGCCTCGTCGTCTGGCTGCTGTTCAACACCGTGCGCCGCAGCGAGACGCTGGCCAAGGAGAAAATCCTGGAGCTGGCCCAGGAACTGCCGCCCGAGGCCCTGGCCGAGGTCTCCAAGACCCTGGGCTATCGGGCCCTGCACCCCGTCGGCGAGGCCGACGCCACGGCGCAGCCGGGCGCCCCGCATCTCGGCATCGGCCCCGATCGGCGCAGGCGCCAGGATCCGCGCTATCGCGGGCCGGAGCGACGCCAGGGCGGCGACCGGCGCCTGAAGCTGCGCTCGTCCTGAGCCGGCGCCGATTGATTTCGCTCGAAGACTGCTCTAGGCTTCAGGCCAGCAAGGCCTGAGGTTTCCTTCCCGTTCCTGCCGGAGGGAATCCCAGGCCGTCCGGCCGGGGAGGGTTCATGAATCGACAGCAGGCCATCGCCTTGTGGGTCGCGGCTGCCAACCTGGGCCTGGTCTTCGCCTTTCCGCCCTACGACTACCTGTCGCTCGCCCGCAACAACATCCCCACCTTCGGCGGCTTCCATTTCATTGGCGACCCGCCCCCCCACAGCCTGCTCAACGGCAACTTCCTGGCCCTGGAGATGATCGTGGTCCTGATCAACGCCGGCATCGCCTGGCTGCTGCTGCGGCCGGGCGAACTGGCGGAGGGGCGGCGCATCGGCCGCGGCCAGCGCGCCGTGCTCTGGCTGATGGCCGTGAACCTGGTGGCGGCGATCCTGTTCCCGCCCTTCGAGAACTACTACGCCATCACCAGGGCGGTGGTGCCTTCCTTCGACGGCTTCTACTTCCTGTTCGACGACAACGCCCAGCGCCAGATCGTCACCACCCTGCTCTACCTCGAAGTCGCCCTGGTGCTGATCAACGGCGGGCTGCTCTGGCTGTTTTTCGCCAAGCGGGAAAAAGACCCGCTCTCCGCCGAGGAGATGCGGGCGCTGGCCGAGTCGTTGCGCCAGCGCCGGCACGACGGATAAACCCGCTCAGTGCTTGAGCGGCTGCCAGCCAGGATGCTCGAAGTGGGCGCCGTACTTCTCCAGCGCGCCCACCACCTTCACCGCACCCGCCTCGCGCTTGACCTGCTTCGCCTTGCCTTGCATGACCTCGACGCCTTCGAGGAGGTCTGCGATGACGAGATGCAGCTGCGCGTCGGCCTGCGGCTCCAGCTTGCAGTTGGCGACGATGCCGCTCACTTCGCCGTTCACCCGCTTCGCCAGCGCGCCGTATTGCGCGGCGGAAAACTTGCGCTCGTGGATGCCGTGCAGGGCCCCCTCCATGGCGCCGCGGATATTCTGCATGCCTTGGCGCAGCGGGGCGTCGGTCTGCCACTTCTGGCCGTTGTTCAGTTCCAGCCTGGCCGGCGCGGCGCCGTGGTCGTGCTTATGGGTGTCCGCGGCCAGACTGCCCGCGGCCAGCCCCAGCGCCAGACCGGCGGCAGTCAGCAGTGCCCGGATTCCCTGCATTGCGTTCATGGTGTCTCCTGATTGGTCAATTGCCCGAATCGGCAATTGCAGTATCCCGAATGCACCTTAAAGCTTGCTTAAAGCGGCGGGAAACGTGACTGCGATCCGCAGGCCGCGGCCGTCCGTACCTTCGCCGAGCGCGATAACCGCCCGGTGCAGGTCGGCGATGCGCTTGACGATGGACAGGCCGAGGCCGCTGCCCTCCCCGCCCGTGCCGAGCACGCGGTGGAAGCGGTCGAACATGCGGGCGCGCTCGCCCTCGGGGATGCCCGGCCCGGTATCGACGACGGCGAGCGAAAGGCCCATGTCCGTGCGCCGCAGCGAGACCTCCACCTGGCCCCCGGAGGGCGTGTAGCGCACGGCGTTGTCGAGCAGGTTGCGCAGCAGCACGGCGAGCAGCACGGCATCGCCCGGGATCCGGGCCGCGCCGTCGGGCGTCAGGCCGAGCTCGATGCCCTTGGCGGCGGCGGCAGGCGCCATCTCGGCGATCCCCTGTTGCGCCAGGGCCGTCAGGTCCACCGTCTGTCCCGGCGGCAGCGCGGTCTGCGGGTCGAGGCGCGCCAGCATCAGCAGCTGCTCGGTGAGGCGCGCGGCACGGTCGGCGCCGGCGACGACGTTCTCCAGTGCGCGGATGCGTTCCGCCTCGTCGCGCGCCCCGAGTGCCACCTGCGCCTGGGTCTTGACGGCGGCGAGCGGGGTGCGCAGCTCGTGGGCGGCATCGGCGGTGAAGCGCCGTTCCTGCTCGAGCGAATCCTTCAGGCGGCCGAACAGCGCGTTGAGCGCGGCGACGAGGGGCAGCACCTCGCGCGGCGAGCGGCCGGCGTCGAGGGGCGCGAGATTGTCGGGATCGCGCCGCGCCACCTCGCGCGCCACGCCCGCCAGCGGCGCCAGCCCCGCCCCCACCGCCAGCCAGACCAGCAGCGCCAGCGCCGGCAGGGCGAAGTACAGCGGGTGCAGCAGGTGGCTCGCCACGCTCTGCGCCAGCCCGTCGCGGAATTCGTAGCGTTCGGCGACCTGCACCACGTAGTGCCGGTGCTCGTCCCAACGGCTGAAGACCCGCCAGCGCTTGCCGCCGATCATCGCATCGCCGTATCCCTCGGACTGACTTTGCAGCCGCGTCTCCGGCGCGCCGGCCGAGCGCAGCACGAGGCGGCCCTTGCGGTCCCATACCTGGAAGGCGATCTTGCGCGCGTATTTGTACTGTCGCGGCGCCGCCTCGTCGTGGTCGTCCTCGATCTCGTGCTCGAGTTGGGCGGCGATCAGACCGGCCGACTGGGCGAGCTGGGCATCGAGCATCTCGCCGATCTCGTGGCGGGCGTCGAAATAGGTGAACAGCGCCGTCGCCAGCCAGGCGGCCAGCACGGTGCCCAGCAGCAGGACCAGCAGGCGGCGGCGCAGGGAAGGGGTCATTCGGCCGCCTTGGGAATCATGTAGCCGACACCGCGCACCGTGCGGATCAGGTCGGGGGCCAGTTTGCGCCGCAGGTGGTGCACGAAGACCTCGACGGCGTTGCTCTCGATCTCCTCGCCCCAGCCGTAGAGCTTCTCCTCCAGCTGCGCCTTCGACAGCACGCGGCCGGCATTGAGCAGCAGGGCGTGCAGCACGGCGAATTCGCGCGCCGACAGCTCGACCGGCCGGCCTTCCCGGGTGACGCTGCGCGCCGCCGGATCGAGCCTGAGCTCGCCGTGCGAGAGCACCGGCTCGGCCTGGTTGCCGGCGCGCCGCAGCAGCGCCCGCAGCCGCGCCTGCAGCTCGCCCAGGTCGAAGGGCTTCACCAGGTAATCGTCGGCGCCGGCGTCCAGTCCGGCGATGCGGTCGGGCACCGTGTCGCGCGCGGTGAGGATCAGCACCGGCACCGCGTTGCGCGCCGCGCGCGCCCGCGCCAGCACTTCCATGCCGGACAGGCGCGGCAGGCCGAGGTCGAGCACCACGGCGTCGTAGGCCTCGCCGGAGAGCGCCAGCTCGGCGGCGCGGCCGTCCTGCGCCCAGTCGACGGCAAAGCCGGCCTGCATCAGGCCGGCGCGGATGCCGTCGCCGAGGAGGCGGTCGTCTTCGACCAGGAGGATTTTCATGTCGGCATGTTAATCGAATCGCCGTATCGCGCAGACCGACTTTGGCCTAGCGCGCCAGCCACCAGGCCGCGGCGGCGGTCCAGGCAAGCAGCGTCAGCGCGGCAAGAAAGCGCTGTCCGCGGATCGCCTCCTCCGGCTCGCCCAGCTTGCGGCCGGTGATCATCGCCAGGACGAGGTTCTCGCGGTGGGCCAGGCTGCCGACCAGCACGCCCAAGAGGTGCACGCCGACGACGCCCAGCATCGTCCCGGTGAGGAACTCATGGATTTCCTCCAGCCATTCCCCGCCGATCTCCTGGTACGTCAGCCAGCCGCTGGCGCCGCTCGCCAGCGCCAGGCCGAGCAGCAGCACGATGGCCAGTCCGGCGGCCGGGTTGTGGCCGGCATAGTGCGGCGGGCGGGCCTGAAGCAGGCTTTTCAGGTATGCGACGGCCTGGCCCGGCCCGCGCACGAATTCGGCGAAGCGGGCGGTGCGGCTGCCGACGACGCCCCACAGCAGGCGGTAGGCCGCCACCGCCATCACCGTGCTGCCGGCGAAGACATGCACCAGCCGCCATTTCTCGCTGTCGCCGGTCGCCCAGGCCAGCGCGAAGCCGCCGACCATCAGCCAGTGGCCGAGGCGCACCGGCAGATCCCAGACAAGTATCTTTTTCATTTCAACCTCGGCATGCGTATTTCGCGCTCGCGGAAACTGCCCTCTTCGGCGCGCGTATGGCAGGCGGCGCAATTGGCCGCGCTGTTCACCTGCCCATCGCGCCACGCCGCCTCGGGCACCTTGCGGTGCTCGCGCAGGAACCACTCCGTCCGGGTCAGGCGCGGCGGATCGCCGGCGCCCTTCATGCGGCTGCGCGTCGCGGCATGACGCTGCAGGAAGCCCTCGATCTCGCGCCGCGTCTTCGCGTCGAGGCTGGCGTTGTCGCCGTAATGCCGCTCGAGCTGGGCCATGACACGATTCCAGTCCGGCGCCGTCAGCAGCGCCGGCGGAAAGGGCAGATGGCAACCGCCGCACTCGGCCGTGAAGGAAGGCGGCGCATCGGCCGGCAAGGGCAGGCGGTCGGCATGCGCGGGCAGGGAAAGCGCCAAGCTCACCATAAGCCAATAAACCGGAAGCTGCGCCTTGCGCGGCTGAACTGGCGTCACCCCTTTCCGTGGGAAAGGGGCCGGGGGATAGGTGCTCATTTGGCCTCCGACACGAACGCGATGAAATCGGCCTTCTCGGCGGCGCTGCATTCGCGCCCCAGCACTTCCGTGCAGTTGCGGCGGAACCACTTCTCCACCTTGGCCGGGTCGCTGAAGCGCGCCGCTCCCGCGCGCGGCGCCAGCGGCTTGATGGCCTTGCCGGTGACGGCGTGGCGGCCCTCCTGGACCGGCGAATCGGTGTGGCAGGCGCTGCAGGCCGGCATCTTGTCGGAGACGGCGAAGCGCCTGGCGTAGAGCTCGGCGCCGCGCCGGGCCGACGGCCGGAAGCCGGGCGACTGTGTCGCCGCCTCGCTCGCATAGGCCTCGGCCAACTGCCCGGGTGTCACCGCCCAGGTCGCGGTACTGGCCGCCAACAGCATCAGGGCAACAGGGATTTTCATCGTGCATTCCTTGAACTGAAGAACATGGGACGGCAGTCTCCCGGCGGCAGCTTAAGCGCGACTTAACGCGCCTTTGCCCGGCTCGGCTTGATCTGTCTCAAGGCCGGCTTTTGCCGGCTTGATATATTCATGTTTAAATATTATCGGCCGCTCATATTCCTTTCGCATGACTCGCCTCCCGCCCCCGTCTTGCCTGCCATATATATTTAAGCTTAAAATATATCGACGGAGGGGCGTTTCCCCTGGACGGGAAGAAAGGGCATCCTGAAATGCGTATCGCGTGCATCGGCGGCGGACCGGCGGGCCTCTACCTGGCCATCCTCATGAAACAGGCCGACCCGGCCCACGACATCACCGTCTACGAGCGCAACCGCCCCGACGACACCTTCGGCTGGGGCGTCGTCTTTTCCGACGCCACGCTGGGCAATTTCCAGGTTGCCGACCCGGAAAGCTACGAAGAGATCACCCGCAACTTCCACCACTGGGACGACTGCGACGTCTTCTTCAAGGGCCGCCGGATCACCTCGGGCGGCCACGGCTATTGCGGCATCGGCCGCCAGAAGCTGCTCAACATCCTGCAGGGGCGCGCCGCGACGCTCGGCGTCAGGCAGGTCTTCGAGGCCGAAGTCGCCGACGATGACGATCCCCGCCTGGCCGGCGCCGACCTGATCGTCGCCGCCGACGGGGTGAACAGCAAGGTGCGCAACAAGTACGCCTCCCACTTCCAGCCCGACATCGACGTGCGCAAGTGCCGCTACATCTGGCTCGGCACCCATCTCAAGCTGAACGCTTTCACTTTCATCACCGAGCCCTCCGAGTGGGGCTGGTTCCAGGTGCACGCCTACCAGTTCGACCGCGACACCAGCACCTTCATCGTCGAGTGCCGCGAGGAAACCTGGCTCGCCGCCGGGCTGGACAAGCTCGACCAGGCCGGCTCCATCGCCTTTTGCGAGAAGCTCTTCGCGAAGCATCTGCAGGGCAACAGTCTGATGAGCAACGCCCGTCACCTGCGCGGCTCGGCCTGGCTCAACTTCAATCGCGTGTTGTGCCGCAAATGGCACCACCGCAACATCGTGCTGATCGGCGACGCCGCCCACACCGCCCACTTCTCCATCGGCTCCGGCACCAAGCTGGCGATGGAGGATGCCATCGCCCTCAGCAAGACGCTGACCGCAAATCCCGGCAATGTCGAACGCGCCCTCGCCCTCTATCAGGAGGAGCGCGAGATCGAGGCCCTCAAGCTGCAGAGCTCGGCGCGCAACCGCATGGAGTGGTTCGAGAACGTGGCCCGCTACGCCCACCTCGAGCCCGAGCAGTTCGCCTACACGCTCCTCACCGGCAGCCAGCGCATCGGCCACGAGAATCTGCGCCTGCGCGACAAATCCTATGTCGACAGCGTCGAAACCTGGTTCGCCCGGCAAGCCGGCCTGCCGGCGCAGCCGCTGCCGCCGATGTTCACCCCCTTCACGCTGCGCGGCCTCACGCTGAAGAACCGCGTCGTCGTCTCGCCGATGGCCATGTATTCCTGCCGCGACGGACTGCCGTCCGACTTCCTGCTGGTGCATCTCGGCAGCCGCGCGCTGGGCGGCGCCGGCCTGGTGATGACCGAGATGACCTGCGTCGCCCCGGAGGCCCGCATCACGCCGGGCTGCGCCGGCCTGTGGAACGAGGCGCAACAGCAGGGCTGGCAACGCATCGTCGACTTCGTGCATCAACACAGCGACGCGAAAATCGGCCTGCAGCTCGGCCATGCCGGGCCGAAGGGCTCGACCCAGCTCGGATGGGAACAGATCGACGAACCGTTGGGCGCGGGCAACTGGCCGCTGACCGCCGCTTCCGCGATTCCCTACGGCCCGCAAAACCAGGTGCCGAAGGCCATGACGCGTGCCGACATGGACGTCGTGCGCGAGCAGTTCGTCGCCGCGGCGCGGCGCGGCGCGGCAGCCGGCTTCGACCTGCTGGAATTGCACTGCGCCCACGGCTATCTCCTTTCCAGCTTCCTCTGCCCGCTCACCAACCGCCGCACCGACGAATACGGCGGCGATCTGGCGAACCGCCTGCGCTACCCGCTGGAGGTGTTCCGCGCCCTGCGTGCCGCCTGGCCTGACGACAGGCCGATGGCCGTGCGCATCTCCGCCCACGACTGGGCGCCGGGCGGCAACACGGCCGAGGATGCCGTAGCCATGGCGCGCGCCTTCCGCGAGGCCGGCGCCGACATGATCGACGTCTCCTCCGGCCAGACCACGCGCGAGGCGCAGCCGGTCTACGGCCGCATGTACCAGACGCCGTTCTCGGACCAGATCCGCAACGAGACCGGCATCGCCACCATCGCGGTCGGCAACATCTTCGAGGCCGACCACGTCAATTCCATCATCGCCGCCGGGCGCGCGGATCTGTGCGCCATCGCCCGGCCGCATCTTGCCGACCCGGCCTGGACCCTGCACGCGGCGGCGCAACTCGGCCATGGCGAGATCGCCTGGCCGAAGCAGTACCTGACCGGCAAGGCCCAACTCGAGCGCAACCTGGCGCGCGCCGCGCAACTGGCGATCAGGGCATGAGGACTTCTTTTTTGACAACGAACGCCGTCATGGCAGGGAGAGGGAAATGAGCAAGTCGAGCAAGGCCGCCACCCAGCGGTCGGACCACGAGACACGGGTCACCGATGACCACCACGAATCGCTGCGCCTCTGGCTGCGCATGCTGTCCTGCACCAACCTGGTCGAGTCGCACATCCGCAGCCAGCTGCGCCTGCGCTTCCAGACCACCCTGCCGCGCTTCGATCTGATGGCGCAGCTGGAACGCCATCCCGAAGGCCTCAAGATGGGCGAGCTGTCGAAGCGCATGATGGTCACCGGCGGCAACGTCACCGGCATCACCGACCAGCTGGTGGCCGAGGGCCTGGTGGTGCGCGAGGACAATCCGAAGGACCGCCGCGCCTACATCGTCAAGCTGACCAAGGAGGGCCGCCGCGTCTTCCGCGAGTGGGCCGACGAGCACGAGGACTGGGTGATCCGCCTGTTCGAGGGCCT
>JAEUNH010000238.1 GCA_016791205.1 Rhodocyclaceae bacterium
CCTGCAGCGCCGCCCGCATCCTGCTCGTCGAGGACAACCCCGGCGACGCCCTGCTCACGCGCGAAGCCCTGCGCGACGCCAAGATGGCGAATCGCCTGGACTGGGTGCAGGACGGCGTCGAAGCCATGGACTACCTGCGCCGCCAGGGCAAGTACGCCGACGCCAGCCCGCCCGACCTGATCCTGCTCGACCTCAACATGCCGCGCATGGACGGCCGCGAGGTGCTGGCCGAACTGAAGAACGACACGGCGCTCAAGCACATCCCGGTGGTGGTGCTGACCACCTCGCAGGCCGAGGAGGACATCCTCAGGGCCTACGAACTGCACGCCAACTGCTTCATCGGCAAGCCGGTGGACTTCGCCGAGTTCGTGCGCGTGGTGAAATCCATCGAGAGCTTCTGGTTCTCCGTCGTGCGCCTGCCGCGGTCGCCATGAACGCCGCCGCGATCAGGGTCCTGCTGCTGGAGGACAACCCGGACGACGCCGCGCTGGTGAAACGCACGCTGGCGCATGCCGGCAGCCGGGCCTTCGTCGTCACGCATGCGACGACCCTCGCCACCGCCCTCGACGCACTCCGGGCCGACGCCTTCGAGGCGGTGCTGGCCGACCTGTGCCTGCTGGACAGCAGCAGCACCAACACCGTGAAAACCCTGGTGGCGGAAGCGCCCGGAACGCCGGTGATCGTGCTCACCGGCAGCGACAGCGAGGACGAGGAGGAGGAAGCCATGCAGGCCGGCGCCCAGGACTACCTGGTCAAGAGCGAGTCGAGCGGGCTGCTGGTGGCGCGCGCCATCCGCCATGCCGTCGAGCGCCAGCAGCTCGCCGCCGCCCTGCAGCGCTCCAACCTCGAGCTGCTGGTCGCCAACCGCGAGCTGGAAGCCTTCGGCTACACCGTCTCCCACGACCTGCGCGCCCCGCTGCGCGCCATCGACGGCTTCTCGGCCATTCTCGACGAGGACTACCGCGACAGCCTGCCGGCCGAGGCGCTCGGCCACCTCGACCATCTGCGCGGCGCGGCCAAGCGCATGAACGAAATGCTGACGGCGCTGATGGCCCTCTCCCGCATCGGCAGCGCCGAGATGCTTCGCGGGCCCGTCGACATGGGCCTGCTGGTGCGCGAATGCCTCGCCGAGCTGGCGCCCGAGATCGGGGCCGCGCGGACAGACATCCGCACCGGCGAGCTGCCCGGCTGCAGCGCCAACCGGCCGCTGCTCAAGCAGGCCCTGCTCAACCTGATCGGCAACGCCGTCAAGTACAGCCGCCGCGCCTCTCCGCCGCAGGTGTCCATCGGCAGCGAGCGCATCGACGGCGCCGCGGCTTATTTCGTGCGCGACAACGGCGCCGGCTTCGACATGAAGCACGCCGGCAAGCTGTTCGGCGTCTTCCGGCGCCTGCACCATACCGAGGAGTTCGAAGGCACCGGCGTCGGCCTGGCCATCGTCCTGCGCATCGTGCAGCGCCACGGCGGCCGCATCTGGGCCGAAGCGGCGCCGGGCGAGGGGGCGACGTTCCGGTTTACGCTGGGGGAATAGCAGATTGGTTGGGGAGAACTCCCCCCTCCCCTCGCGGGAGAGGGGCTGGGGGAGAGAGGCAGGGCCCGCGGCAAGCGTTGCATCCCCCAATCCGCAGGCATAAACTGGTCTGAAGAGCTCCCCGACCCAAGGCCCATGAACCCGCCGCCCTGCAACTGCGTCCTCGTCGTCGACGACACCCCGGAGAACCGCCGGCTGTTCTCGTTGATCCTGCGCGAGACCGGCTGCGAAACGGTGGAGGCTG
>JAEUNH010000239.1 GCA_016791205.1 Rhodocyclaceae bacterium
GCGCGCATCGCCAACGGCACGCCCTACGGCCTCGCCGGCGCGGTGTGGGCCGGCAGCGACGAGCGCGCCATCGCCTTCGCCCGCCGCATGCGCACCGGCCAGGTGGACATCAACGGCGGTGCCTTCAACGCCCTCGCCCCCTTCGGCGGCTACAAGCAGTCCGGCAACGGCCGCGAGCTGGGCAAGTACGGACTGGAGGAATTCCTCGAGTACAAGGCGCTGCAGTTCAAGGTAAACAAATAACCCCCTCTCCCCGCGAGCGGGGAGAGGGTTGGGGAGAGGGGCAATCAGCCGTCGCACCCTCTCCCCCGGCCCCTCTCCCGCTGGCGGGAGAGGGAAGAAAACTGAAAGGAGATCGACATGCTCAAACTCTGCGGCTTCGCCGTCAGCAATTACTACAACAAGGTCAAGCTCTCGCTGCTGGAAAAGGGCGTGCCCTTCGAGGAGGAGCTGGCCTACCCCTCGCAGAAGGAGGAGTTTCGCAAGGACTCACCGATGGGCAAGGTACCCTTCCTGCGCACCGGGCGCGGCGTGCTCACCGAGTCGCAGGTGCTCACCGAGTACATCGAGGACATGTATCCGGAGCCGGCGCTCTACCCGAAGGACCCCTTCGAGCGCGCCCGCTGCCGCGAGCTGATCGAGCACATCGAGCTGCACATCGAGCTGCCGGCGCGCCGTCTCTACTACGAGGTGTTCTTCGGCGGCAGCGTGTCGGACGAGACGAAGAAGGAAGTCGAGCAGCAGCTGGAAAAGGGCGTGCGCAGCCTGACCCATCTGGCGCGCTTCGAGCCCTTCATCGCCGGCAAGGACTTCACCCACGCCGACTGCGCCGCCTTCGTGCACCTGCCCCTGCTCGGGCAGGCGACCAAGAAGGCCTACGGCCGCGACTTCATCGACGAATTCCTGCCGCAGGCCAGGGCCTACCTGAAGATGATCGGCGAGCGGCCGCACGCGCAGAAGGTCAACGCCGACCGCAAGGCGGCCTTCGAAGCCTACGCCGCCGCCAAGGCCGCCAAGAAATAACAAGGAAACCGCATGGACCTGAACTACACACCCGAAGAACAGGCGTTCCGCGCCGAGGTGCGCGCCTTCGTCACCGGCCACCTGCCGGCCGACATCAGCGCCAAGGTGAAGCACGGCAAGCGCCTCGCCAAGGACGACTTCGTGCGCTGGCAGAAGATCCTCCACCAGAAAGGCTGGGGCGCCACGATGTGGCCGCAGAAGTTCGGCGGCACCGGCTGGTCGGCGGTGCAGCAGCACATCTTCGAGGAGGAATGCGCCGAGGCCGGCGCGCCACTGCAGCTGCCCTTCGGCCTGAGGATGGTGGCGCCGGTCATCCAGGCCTTCGGCAGCAAGGGCCAGCAGGAGCATTTCCTGCCGCGCATCGTCGACGGCAGCGACTGGTGGTGCCAGGGCTATTCCGAGCCGGGCTCCGGTTCCGACCTCGCCTCGCTGAAAACGAAAGCGGAAAACAAGGGCGACCACTACATCGTCAACGGCCAGAAGACCTGGAACACCCTCGGCCAGTACGCCGACTGGATCTTCTGCCTGGTGCGCACCAGCTCGGAGGGCCGCCAGCAGGAGGGCATTTCCTTCCTGCTCATCGACATGAAGACGCCGGGCATCACGGTGCGGCCGATCATCATGAACGACGGCGAGCACGAGATCAACGAGGTCTGGTTCGAGGACGTCCGGGTGCCGGCGCAGAACCTCGTCGGCGAGGAGAACAAGGGCTGGACCTACGCCAAGTTCCTGCTCGGCCACGAGCGCACCGGCATCGCCGGCGTCGGCCGCTCCAAGGCGGCGCTGAAGCACCTGAAGGAGATCGCCCGCAAGGAGACCTCCGCCGGTCGGCCGATGATCGAGGACGCGCGCTTCCGCGACCGCATCGCCCAGGTCGAGCTGGAGCTGATGGCGCTGGAGATCACCAACATGCGCGTGCTCTCCGCCGAGAAGGAGAAGAAGGGAGGTCACGCGATGGGACCGGAAGCCTCGATCCTCAAGATCAAGGGCTCGGAAATCCAGCAGGCCATCGCCGAGCTGGAAATGCAGGCGCTCGGCCACTACGCCTTGCCCTGGCTGCCCGAGGCGCTCGACCCCGCCTGGCAGGGCGAGCCGGTCGGCGCCGACTACGCCGCACCGCTCTCCGGCCACTACTTCAACTACCGCAAGACCACCATCTACGGCGGTTCCAACGAAATCCAGAAGAACATCATCGCCCAGATGATTCTGGGGCTCTGACTCGTCATTCCCGCGAAAGCGGGAATCCAGGCGGCCTGTGGATCCCCGCTTCCGCGGGGATGACGGATTGACATAAGGATTCAGCAATGGACTTCAACTACACCGACGAACAAAACGCCCTGCGCGACACCCTCACCCGTTTCATCGCCAAGGACTACCCGTTCGAAGCGCGCCGCGCGCTGGCGAAATCCGCCGAAGGCTTCAGCCGTGCGCACTGGAAGCAGTTCGCCGACCTCGGCCTGCTGGCCCTGCCCTTCCCGGAGGACTTCGGCGGGCTGAACGGCAATGCCGTCGACACGATGCTGGTGATGGAAGCCTTCGGCCGCGGCCTGGTGCTCGAGCCCTACCTCGCCACAGTGGTCGTCGCCGGCCACCTGGTCCGCGAAGCCGGCAGCGCCGCGCAGAAGGAAGCTCTCCTCCCCGCCGTCGCCGGCGGCGAGCGCATGCTGGCCCTCGCCCACTACGAACGCGAGGCGCGCTACAAAGTCAGTCTGGTCAATACGGCGGCAAAGCAGGACGGCGCGGGCTGGAAGCTCAGCGGCGCCAAGGGCGTGGTGCTGGGCGGCGGCGCCGCCGACACCCTGATCGTCTCGGCCAACACCGCCAAGGGCCTCTCGCTCTTCCTGGTCGGCAGCAAGGCGCCGGGCGTGGCGGTGCGCAGCTACGTCACCCAGGACGGCGGCCGCGCCGCGGAAATCGCGCTGGACAACGTCGCCGTCGGCCAGGATGCGCTGGTCGGCCCCGAGGGCGGCGCCCTGCCGCTCGTCGAACGCGCCCTCGACTACGGCATCGCCGCGATGTGCGCCGAGGCCGTCGGCATCATGGCGGCGCTCGACGAGGCGACGCTCGAATACCTGAAGACGCGCAAGCAGTTCGGCCAGCCGATCGGCCGCTTCCAGGCGCTGCAGCACCGCATGGTGGACATGGTCATCGCCACCGAGCAGTCCCGCTCGATGGCCATGATGGCCGCGGTGAAGGCCGACTCCGACGACGCCGCCGAGCGCCGCCGCGCGATCTCCGCCGCCAAGGCCTACATCGGCCAGCAGGCGCGTTTCGTCGGCCAGCAGGCGGTGCAGCTGCACGGCGGCATGGGCGTGGTGGACGAGCTCAACGTCTCGCACTGGTTCAAGCGCCTGACCATGATCGAGCTGACCTTCGGCAACACCGACCATCACCTCGGCCTGTTCAGCGACACCCTGCTCGCCGCGTGACTGAGAAAATCATCAACCGCCGCGACCTGGAGTTCGTCCTTTTCGAGCTCCTCGACGCCGAGTCATTGACTGAACGGCCGCGTTTCGCCGACCACTCGCGCGAAACCTTCCTCGCCGCGCTGGACACGGCCGAGGCCATCGCGGCGGAGAAGTTCGCCACGCACACGCGCAAGATCGACGAGCACGAGCCGCAGTTCGACGGCCAGCGCGTCAGCATGATCCCGGAGGTAAAGGAGGCGCTGAAGGCCTTCATCGACGCCGGCTTCATGGCCGCCGCCCACGACTACGAACTGGGCGGCATGCAGCTGCCGGTGACCATGACGCAGGCCTGCTTCTCGCTGTTCAAGGGCGCCAACGTCTCGACGTCCGGCTACCCCTTCCTCACCATTGGCAACGCCAACGTGATCCGCCGCTTCGGCTCGCCCGCGCAGCAGGAGAAATACCTCAAGCCCCTGCTCGCCGGGCGCTTCTTCGGCACCATGGCGCTGACCGAGCCGCAGGCCGGCTCCAGCCTCTCCGACATCACCACCCGCGCCGAGCCGAAACCGGACGGCAGTTATTCGATCACCGGCAACAAGATCTTCATCTCCGCCGGCGACCACGAGCTGTCGGAGAACATCGTCCATCTCGTACTGGCGAAGATCCCCGGCGGCCCGCCCGGCGTGAAGGGCATCTCGCTGTTCATCGTGCCGAAGATCCGCGTGAACGACGACGGCTCGCTGGGCGAGCGCAACGACGTGGCGCTGGCCGGCCTGATCCACAAGATGGGCTACCGCGGCACGACGTCCACCATGCTCAGCTTCGGGGAAAAGGGCCAATGCCGTGGCGAACTTGTCGGCGAGCCGCACAAGGGCCTGACGTACATGTTCCACATGATGAACGAGGCGCGCATCGGCGTCGGCATGGGCGCGGTGATGCTCGGCTACCGCGGCTACCTCGCTTCCCTCGACTACGCGCGCGAGCGGCCGCAAGGGCGGCACCCCGCCTCGAAGAACCCGCAGGCGCCGCAGGTGAAGATCATCGAGCATGCCGACGTGCGCCGCATGCTGCTGGCGCAGAAGGCCTACGTCGAGGGCGGCTACGCGCTGTGCCTCACCTGCGCGCGCCTGGTCGACGAGCAGAACAGCGCGCCGGACGAGACCGCGCGGCGCGAGGCCGGCCTGCTGCTCGATCTCCTCACGCCGATCGCCAAGTCCTGGCCCTCGCAGTGGTGCCTGGAGGCCAACAGCCTCGCCATCCAGGTGCACGGCGGCTACGGCTACACGCGCGAGTACCCGGTCGAGCAGTACTACCGCGACAACCGCCTCAACCCCATCCACGAGGGCACGCACGGCATCCAGGGCCTCGACCTGCTCGGCCGCAAGGTGATGATGCAGGAAGGCGCGGCGCTGAAACTGTTCGGACGCGAGGTGCAGAAGACGGTGCAGGAGGCCGGCGCGTTTCCCGAATTGCAATCGCATGCGCTTGCGCTCGGCGCCGCCATCACCGAGGTCGGCGCCACCACGCGACTGCTCGCCGAGGCGCTCGGCCGCGACGGCGACGCCGCGCTGGCGAATTCCAGCGTGTACCTGGAAATGTTCGGCCATACCGTGCTCGCCTGGATCTGGCTGAGGCAGGCCATCGCCGTCTCACGGGGACTGACTTTTGGGAATGCCACGGACAAGGACTTCTACCACGGCAAGCTCGCCGCCTGTCGCTATTTCTTCCAGTGGGAACTGCCGAAGACCCAGCCGCAGCACACCCTGCTGCGCGCGCTGGAGCCGACCTGCCGGGAGATGAGGAATGAATGGTTCTAACTTCGAACCCTCTCCCCCGCCGGGGGAGAGGGCCAGGGAGAGGGGGGGTTGATATGAGCGAACACATCTACACCGAACTCACTTCAGGCGTCCTGCGCATCGAAATGCGCCGGCCGGAGAAGAAGAACGCCCTCACCGGCCCGATGTATGCCGCCATGGCCGACGCCCTCGAACGTGCCGCGCGCGAGGACGCCGTGCGGGTGGTGCTGATCCACGGCCAACCCGAGGTATTCACCGCCGGCAACGACCTCGCCGACTTCCTCGACGGGCCGGCCGACGACCCCAATCGCCCGGTGTTCCGCTTCCTGCGCAACATCGCCGCCGCGCCGAAGCCGCTGGTCGCCGCCGTCACCGGCAACGCCGTCGGCGTCGGCACCACCATGCTGCTGCACTGCGACCTGGTGTATGCCGGCGAGAGCGCCCGCTTCCAGCTGCCCTTCGTGAACCTCGCCCTGTGCCCGGAGGCCGCCTCCAGCCTGCTGCTGCCGCGCCTGGTCGGCCACCAGCGCGCCGCCGAGCTGCTCTTTTTCGGTGAACCCTTCGGCGCCGCGAAAGCCTGCGAGATGGGCCTGGCCAACGCCGTGCTGCCCGATGCCGGGGTGTTCGCCCACGCACAGGCGCGCGCGCAGAAGCTCGCCACCCTGCCGGCCGCCTCGCTGCGCGAGACCAAGCGCCTGCTCAAGCAGAGCATCGCCGCCCTCGTGCCGCAGGTGATGCAGGACGAGGGCGAGATCTTCCGGCGCCAGCTCGACTCCCCGGCGGCAAAGGAGGCCTTCAGCGCCTTCCTGGAGAAGCGAAAGCCGGACTTCACGAAATTCAGCTAGCGATATGTCCGACATGCAACCCATAGCCCGTCATTCCCGCGGAAGCGGGAATCCATGGGTCCCCGCTTCCGCGGGGACGACGTGGATATCAATAGGCCATCCATGAGCGACAACATCCCCGCCGGCTTCACGCCGATCCCGCACCTCGGCCACTACCTCATGCAGCTTGGCCCCTTCCACTGGAAGCGGGAAGGCGGCTGCATCGTCGTCGGCCTGCGCATCGAGGAGCGCCACACCAACACCCGGGGCATCGTGCACGGCGGCATGCTGGTCACGCTGGCCGACAGCGCGCTCGGCATCGTGCTCTACAATTCGCGCACCCCGCCGCAGCCGATCGTCACGGTGAGCCTGACCACCGACTTCATCGAGAGCGCACTGCCGGGCGACTGGGTCGAGGCCCACGTCGACATCCTGCGCATCGGCAGCCGCCTCGCCTACGCCAACTGCCACCTGCACGTCGGCGAACGCCGCATACTGCGCGCTTCGGGCGTCTTCGCCTTGATGCCGCCCGCCAAACCGAAAGAGGAGTCCGAGGGTTAAGCCATGAGCAAGCATTTCAAGTACTACTGGGAAGACTTTCCAGTCGGCAAGGTGATCGAGTTCGGCGGCATCACGCTGACGCAGGAGGAAATCATCCGCTTCGCCAAGGAATTCGACCCGCAGCCCTTCCACATCGACGAGCAAGCGGCGAAGCACTCGATGTTCGGCGGCATCATCGCCAGCGGCTGGCACACCTGTGCCCTGTGCATGCGCATGACTTGCGACGCCTACCTGCTCGAGACGGCCAGCCTCGGCTCGCCGGGTCTCGAGAATCTGCGCTGGCTGAAGCCGGTGCGCCCCGGCGACACCCTGCGCGTTCGTTGCGTCACGCTGGAGGCGAGGCCGATGGAAAGCAAGCCGCACATCGGCCTGGTGCGCAACCGCTGGGAGGTGCTCAACCAGAACAACGAGGAAGTCATGCAGATGGAAGGCTACGGCATGCTGCGGAGGCGCAGCCACTGATGGCGAAGATCCACGTCCTCCTGAAAAAGGAAGAGCTCGACTCGCAGCGCCTGCCTGGCAAGACGGTGGTCGTACTCGACATCCTCTTCGCCACCTCCAGCATCGTCGCGGCGATGGCGCACGGCGCCGCCGAGGTGATCCCGACGCTCGACGGCGCGGCGGCGCGGGCCGAGGCGGCGCGCCACCCGGCCGGCAGCTGCGTGCTCTCCGGCGAGCTCAACGCCGAGACCCTGCCCGGCTTCGTGCATCCGACGCCGCTGGCCCTGCTCGCGGAAAACCTCGCCGGCAAGACCCTGGTCTACTCCACCACCAACGGCACGGTGGCGGTCGCCAAGTCGCGCGAAGCCGACCACGTCTATGCGGCGGCGCTCCTCAACGGCGAGGCGGTGGTGAAGCACATAGGCGCGCACCACGCCGACGAGACGGTGCTGATCGTCTGCTCCGGCTCGGCCGACAACTTCAACCTGGAAGACTTCTACGGCGCCGGCTACCTCGTCTCGCTCTTCGCGCAGCAGGACCGGGAACACGAATTCACCGACGCCGCCCTCGCCGCCATGCTGCTGCACGAGAAATGCGAGGCCGGCGAATGCCTGCGCCGCGCCCGCGTCGGCCGCATGATGCTGGATCGCCATCTCGACCGCGAGGTCGACTTCGCCGCGCAGAAGCGCCTCTACGACGTCGTGCCGAAGCTCGACGGGAAACGTTTGATAGCGGCATGAGCCAGCTACAGCACCACTACCTTGATCTCGACGACATCCGCCTGCACTACGTCGATGCCGGCGACGGCCCGCTCATGCTCTTCGTGCACGGCTTTCCGGAGTTCTGGCACGCATGGCAGGAGCAACTCGAGGAATTCTCGCGCGACCGCCACGCCGTCGCTCCCGACCTGCGCGGCCACAACCTCTCCGGCAAGCCCACCGACGCCAAGGCCTACCGGCCGAAGCATCTCGTCGCCGACCTGCGCCGCCTGATCGACCACCTCGGCGGCCGGCCCTGCATCGTGGTGGCGCACGACTGGGGCGGCGCCGCGGCCTGGAACCTCGCCGCGGCGCATCCGGAGTACATCGAGAAGCTGGTGATCATCAACTCGCCGCACCCGGTGACGTTCGCCCGCGAGCTGCGCGACAGCCCGGCGCAGCAGCAGGCCAGCGCCTACATGAACTGGCTGTGCCGTCCCGGCGCGGCGGCAAAGCTGCTGGAGGACGACTGCGCGCGGCTCGCCGCCATGCTCTCGCAATCGACCGCCGATCCGCGCTGGCTGACGCCTGACCTGCTGGCGCGCTACCGCGAGGCGTGGACCCAGCCCGGCGCGATGGACGCCAGCCTGAATTACTACCGCGCCACGCCGCTGCATCCGCCCACCCCCGAAGACCCCGGCGCCGCCACCCTCGACCTCAGGCCCGAGGACTTCGCCGTACGCGTGCCGACGCTGGTGATCTGGGGCGAGCGCGACACCGCGCTGCTGCCGGGGCTCCTCGACGGCCTCGAGGCGATGGTGCCCCAGCTCACGCTGAAGCGCATCCCCGACGGCTCGCACTGGGTCATCCACGAGCAGCCGAAGGAAGTAAACCGAATGATCCGCGAATTCATCGGAAACTGAGCATGCCCAAGATCACCATCAGTAGCCTGGAAGAACTCGGGCAGTGGGTCGGCAAGGAAGTCGCTACGAGCGACTGGCTCACCGTCGACCAAGACCGCATCGACCGCTTCGCCGACGCCACCGGCGACCGCCAGTGGATCCACGTCGACCCCGCGCGCGCCAAGGCCGAGTCACCCTTCGGCACGACCATCGCCCACGGCTACCTGACGCTCTCGCTGATCCCGCACATGATGATGGAGACGCTGGACCTGCAGGGCGGCCGCATGAGCATCAACTACGGCCTCAACCGCGTGCGCTTCGCCGCCCCGGTGCGCTCGGGCGACCGCATCCGCATGCGCTTCACGCTGGCCGAACTGGAAGACATCCCCGGCGGCATCCAGCTCACCTGGCACGCCCTCGTCGAGATCGAGGGCCAGCACAAGCCCGCCTGCGTCGCCGAGATGATTGCGCGGCGCTACGATTGAGCTATCTCGCCGTGCCGGGGAGACCGACTTTTTCCGCGCCGCCCTCAGGCCGCCATGACGACCGGGCCGCCCTTTTCCAGCGCGCGCCGGTAGGCGGGGCGTGCCGCCATCCTCTCCCGGTAGGCCGATAGCTTCGGGTAGCGGTGGGCAGCGGCGCCGCGCGACAGCGCGGCCTCGACCGCGAAGCTCATCTGGAAATCGGCGATGCTGATGCGCTCGCCGGCGAACCAATCGTGCCGGCCGAGGTGCTCCTCCATGAAGGCCAGCGCGGCGACGACGTTGGGATCGACCAGTTTCTTCAGCACCTGGGCGCAGAGCCCGGCGGCGATCGGCCGGACGAAGAAGGGCATGGGCTGCTTCGGGATGGTCATGAACACCAGCTTCATGACCAGCCAGTTCATCAGCGAGCCTTCGGCGTAATGCATCCAGAAGCGGCACTGCCGGTGCTCGGGGCTGCCCGGCTGGGGCAACAGCCCGGCGAGCTCGCCCTGGAGGCCACCGCCAAAGCGCTCGGCCAAGTGCTCGATGATGGCGCCGGATTCGGCGATGGTGAGCTCGCCGTCGGTGATCACCGGCGACTTGCCGAGCGGATGGACGGTCTTCAGCGCAGGCGGCGCGAGGCGGGTTTTCGGATCGCGCGCGTAGCGGACGATCCGGTAGGGCTGGCCGAGCTCCTCCAGCAGCCAGAGGATGCGTTGGGAGCGGGAAGTCTCGAGGTGGTGGACGGTGATCATGGGGGTTTGGATGGCGGCGCCGGGACGGGGCCTCAGGGCGCCTTCTGCGGCACCTGGACGAAGACCTCGTCCGGCTTGATGTAGCCCAGCTCGTAGCGGGCGCGCTCCTCGATGGCCTCGTAGCCGCTCTTCAGGTCGCGCACCTCGGCGTCGAGACCGGCGTTGCGGGTTTCCAGCTTCTGGTTCACTTCACGCTGGGCGGAGAGCTGCTGGTCGACCTTCCACACCTGAAGCCAGCCGCCCTTGCCTAACCACAGCGGATACTGCAGCAGGACGATCAGGGCGACCAGCACCAGCGTGGGCCAGCGCATTGACGTGGCGTTTACTTCCGCAGGTTGTAGAAGGCGTTGCGGCCGGGGTAGCTCGCGGTATCGCCGAGGTCTTCCTCGATGCGCAGGAGCTGGTTGTACTTGGCGATGCGGTCGGAGCGCGAGAGCGAGCCGGTCTTGATCTGCAGCGCGTTCAAACCCACGGCGATGTCGGCGATGGTGGAATCCTCCGTCTCGCCCGAGCGGTGCGAGATGACCGAGGTGTAGCCGGAGCGCTTGGCCAACTCGACGGCGGCAAAGGTTTCGGTGAGCGTGCCGATCTGATTGATCTTGATGAGGATCGAGTTGGCGATGCCCTGGGCGATGCCCTCGCGCAGGATCCTGGTGTTGGTGACGAAGAGGTCGTCGCCGACGATCTGCACCTTCCTGCCCAGCCGGTCGGTGAGCAGCTTCCAGCCTTCCCAGTCGCTCTCCGCCATGCCGTCCTCGATGCTGACGATGGGGAACTTGTCGGCGAGTGTGGCGAGGTAATCGGTGAACTGGCCCGCGCTGAGCGTGAGTTTCTCGCCGGCGAGCTCGTACTTGCCGTCCTTGTAGAACTCCGAGGCGGCGCAGTCGAGCGCCAGCAGCACGTCCTGCCCCGGTTCGTAGCCGGCATTGGACACCGCTTCGAGGATCAGGTTGAGCGCCTCTTCGGTGCCGGAGACGTTGGGGGCGAAGCCGCCCTCGTCGCCGACGGAAGTCGGGAAGCCGCGCTTGTCGAGCAGCTTCTTCAGAGCGTGGAAGACTTCCGCGCCGCAGCGCAGCGCCTCGCGGAAGCTCTGCGCGCCGACCGGCATGATCATGCATTCCTGGATGTCCAGGCTGTTGTTGGCGTGCGCGCCGCCGTTGATGACGTTCATCATCGGCACCGGCATCTGCATCGGGCCCATGCCGCCGAAGTAGCGGTAGAGCGGCAGGCCGGCCTCCTCCGCCGCCGCCTTGGCCACCGCCATCGAGACGGCCAATGTGGCGTTGGCGCCGAGGCGCGACTTGTTGTCGCTGCCGTCGAGCTCGATCAGGGTCTTGTCGATGAAAGCCTGCTCCTCGGCATCGAGGCCGATGATGGCTTCCGAGATTTCGGTGTTCACGTTCTCGACGGCCTGCAGCACGCCCTTGCCGAGATAACGGCCGGCGTCGCCGTCGCGCAGTTCGATGGCCTCGCGCGAGCCGGTGGAGGCGCCCGAAGGCACGGCGGCGCGGCCCATGATGCCCGATTCGAGCAGGACGTCGGCTTCGACGGTGGGATTACCGCGCGAGTCCAGAATCTCGCGGGCGACGACATCAACGATTGCGCTCATTTTCTTGCTCCCTCTAAAGTCCTTCAACAACAAGCATGTTCATGGTCGCCGCGTCCCGGCGCTGCTCGCGGGCGGCGCGATACTCGGGCGAATCGTAAAAGCGCTTCGCCTGCTCGACTGAATCGAACTCGAGGATCACCAGGCGCGGCGGGGCCCAGTCGCCTTCGAGCAGGTGCGTGGCGCCGCCGCGCACGATGTACTTGCCGCCGTATTTCGCCACGGCCGCGCCGGCCAGCGCCTTGTAGCCCTCGTACTGCTCGGGGTTGCTCACAGTGGCCTGGGCGATGATATACGCCTTGCTCATGACATCTCCATGAATCCGCGCTGCTTCACCAGCGCATCGAGGTCGCGCAGCGTCGCCAACAGGTCCTTCATCATCGCCAGCGGCCAGGAGTTCGGTCCGTCGGAGAGCGCCTTCTCCGGATTCGGATGGGTTTCCATGAAGAGGCCGGCGATGCCGACCGCCACCGCCGCGCGCGCCAGCACCGGCACGAATTCGCGCTGGCCGCCCGAGGAGGCGCCCTGCCCGCCCGGCAGCTGCACCGAGTGGGTGGCGTCGTAGACCACCGGGCAGCCGGTCTCGCGCAGGATGGCCAGGCTGCGCATGTCGGAGACGAGGTTGTTGTAGCCGAAGGAGGCGCCGCGCTCGCAGACCATGAGGGTGTCGGCACCCTTGTTGGCCTCTTTCGCCTTGGCGACGACGTGCTGCATGTCGTGCGGGGCGAGGAACTGCCCCTTCTTGATGTTGGCCGGCTTGCCGCTGGCGGCGACGGCCTGAATGAAATCGGTCTGGCGGCAGAGGAAGGCCGGCGTCTGCAGCACATCGACGACGGCCGCCACCGCGGCGATCTCCGATTGGTCGTGCACGTCGGTCAGCACCGGCACGCCGACCTGCGCGCGCACGTCGGCGAGGATCTCCAGGCCCTTCTCCATGCCGAGGCCGCGGTAGGACGTGCCCGAGCTGCGGTTGGCCTTGTCGTAGGACGATTTGAAGATGAACGGGATGCCGAGCGCGGCGCAGGTGTCCTTGAGCTGCCCGGCGACGTCCAGCGCCAGCTGGCGCGACTCGATGACGCAGGGGCCGGCGATGAGGAACAGCGGGTGCCGGAGGCCGGCCTCGAAGCCGCAGAGCTTCATGCGGCCGCCCGATTTTCGCCGCAGAGCTTCATGCGGCCATCCGCTTTTCGCCGCAGCGCTTCACGAGGCCGCCTGACGGATCGGCGTCACCGGCGAATCCTTGCCGCTCTCCTGGTGGGCCAGGGCGGCGCGCACGAAGGCGGTGAAAAGCGGGTGGCCGGCGCGCGGCGTGGAGGTAAACTCGGGATGGAACTGGCAGCCGATGAACCAGGGATGCGCATTGACCCCCTCTCTCGGCAGTTCCACCATCTCGCACAGGCGGCCATCCTCCGACTTGCCGCTCACCTTGAGGCCGGCCTGCTGCAGCCGGTTCAGGTAGATGTTGTTCACCTCGTAGCGATGGCGATGGCGCTCGACGACGGTGTCCGAACCGTAGACCTTGCGCACCAGCGAATCGGCCGCCAGGGCACAGGTCTGGCCGCCCAGGCGCATGGTCCCGCCGAGGTCGGCGCCGGCCTCGCGCTTCTCGACGCGGCCCTCGCGGTCCAGCCACTCGGTGATGAGGGCGATGACGGGGTGCGGCGTCTCCGGATCGAACTCCGTGCTGTGGGCGCCCTCCATGCCGGCGACGTCGCGGGCGAACTCGATGACGGCCAGTTGCATGCCGAGGCAGATGCCGAGATAGGGCACCTTGTGCTCGCGGGCATGGCGGATGGCGGCGATCTTGCCCTCGACGCCGCGCTTGCCGAAGCCGCCCGGCACCAGGATGGCGTCCATGCCGGCCAGCGCATCCGTGCCGTCGCGCTCGATGGCCTCGGAGTCGAGGTAGTGGATGGCGATCTTGCTGCGGGTGTGGATGCCGGCATGCACCAAGGCTTCCGACAGCGACTTGTAGGATTCCGTGAGGTCGACGTACTTGCCGACAAAGGCGATGTTCACGCTGCGCTCTGGATGCTCCAGGGCGTCGATCAGCTTGTTCCACACCGACAGGTCGGCGGCGCGCGCCAGGATGTTCAGCTTGTGGCAGACGATCTCGTCGAGCATCTGGTCGTGCAGCATGGCCGGGATCTTGTAGATGCTGTCGGAATCGACCACCGAGATCACCGCCTCCGGCGCCACATTGGTGAACAGGGCGATCTTGCGCCGCTCGTCGTCGGGCACCGGGCGGTCGGCGCGGCACAGCAGCACGTCGGGCTGGATGCCGATCTCGCGCAGCTCCTTGACCGAGTGCTGGGTCGGCTTGGTCTTCAGCTCGCCGGCGGTGGGGATCCAGGGCAGCAGCGTGAGGTGGATGAAGCAGGTGTTCTGGCGGCCCTCCTCGATGCCCATCTG
>JAEUNH010000261.1 GCA_016791205.1 Rhodocyclaceae bacterium
TCCGGGCTGACGTCCATGATGTCCCAGGGTTTGCCCTGTTTCTGGGCCTCGCTCTCGCGGCGCAGGACCTCGATGCGGGCCTTGCGCTGGACGAGCGGCAGGGCGAGGAAGGCCTGCTTCCAGTCGGGCGAGCGGACTTCGCTGCGGAAGGCCTGGTAGGCCGCGTCGTCGGTGCACAGCGTGTCGCCGTGCAGCAGCAGGGTGGGCACGCCGCCCAGTTCGATCACGGCAGGCTCGGGCAGCAGCGACAGGCCGGCGGCCCGGGCGAAGCCGTCGCCGGCGAGGAAATCGCGGTTGCCCGCCATGAAGAAGATGCGCACACCGGCAGCCGCCAGATCGCGCAGCGCGGCGCAGTGTCCGGCGATGAAAGCCTCGTCGAGGTCGTCGTCGCCCGCCCAGTACTCGAACAGGTCGCCGAGGATATAGAGGGTGTCTGCCTGCCGCGCCGGGCCGGCGAGGAAATCGCGGAACAGCCGGCTGACCTGCGGCCGGCTCGGGCAGAGGTGGAGGTCGGAGATGAACAGGGTGGCCATCGCCGACCGGCTGGTTCAGGCCACTTCGGCCTTCTGGATCAGCACGTCGTCCACCGGCACGTCCTGGTGGAAACCCTTGGAGCCGGTCCTGACGCCCTTGATCTTGTCGACCACGTCCATGCCCTCGACCACCTTGCCGAAGACGCAGTAGCCCCAGCCCTGGCCGCTCGGCGCGGTATGGTTGAGGAAGGCGTTGTCCTTGACGTTGATGAAGAACTGGGCGGTGGCCGAGTGCGGGTCGCCGGTGCGCGCCATGGCGATGGTGTAGCGGTCATTCTTCAGACCGTTGGCCGCCTCGTTCTGGATCGGCGCATTGGTCGGCTTCTGGCCCATGCCCGGTTCGAAGCCGCCGCCCTGGATCATGAAGCCGTCGATGACGCGGTGGAAGATCGTGTTGTCGTAATGACCGGATTCGACGTAGGCGAGGAAGTTCTTCACCGTCTCGGGGGCCTTGGCGGCGTCCAGTTCGAGGACGACGGTGCCGAAAGTGGTGTGCAGCTTGACCATGGTGGTTCCTTTACTTGGTGGCGGGTTTGGCTTCGACGAGCCGGACGGATTCGATCACGATGGGCTCGACCGGGATGTCCTGGCGGCCTTTCTTCGCTTTGGCGATCTTGTGAACCACGTCCATTCCTTTCGTGACCTTGCCGAACACCGCGTAGCCCCAGCCATCCTGCCCCGGGTAGTCGAGGAACCCGTTGTCGGCGACATTGATGAAGAACTGGGCGGCGGCGGAATGGGGATTGGGGGTGCGTGCCATGGCGATCGTGCCGATCACGTTCTTGAGGCCGTTTTTCGCCTCGTTCTGGATCGGCGCGCGCGTCGGTTTCTCCCGCAGGTTCTGCTCGTAACCGCCGCCCTGGATCATGAAGCCGTCGATGATGCGATGGAAGAGCGTGCCGTTGTAGAAGCCGTCCTTGACGTACAGGAGGAAGTTCTCCACGGTCTTGGGCGCCTTGGCGGCATCCAGTTCGATGACGATGAGACCCTGGCTGGTCTTCATTTCGACCACCGGGTTGGCGGCGTGGGCGGACAGGCTCAGGAGCAGGCCGATGGCCAGCGCGGCGAACAGCTTCTTCATTGCGGAGTTTCCTTAAAAAGCGGGAGCGCGTTCAGGCGCCGCCCTCGTAGATGATCTTCCAGGCACCGTCTTCCTTGATCCAGTACTGGCGCTTCTTCATGGCGTTGCTGAGGTTGCTGCTGCGATAGTCCTGGTCGAAAGTGACCACCACCAGCTCTTCCTGCCCCGGGTTGCGGAACATGCTGATGTTGAGCGCCGCCACCTTGATCCATTGCTTGCCGGCATTGATCTGGCGCTTCTGCGCCGCCCACTGCTCGACATTCAGGTTCCCCGACCTGAAGCGGATCGAGTAATGGGCAAGATATTTCCCGGTGTCGAGGCTTTCCCAGTCCTGGCGCCAGGCTTCGATGCTGTCGAGCAGGGCGCGCCGCTCGGCCTGCCAGTCGTCGAGCGACAGCCATTCGATGCTGTTGGAGATGATCACCGGCGTCAGGCCGATCTGCAGGTTCTTGGCCAGGGCGTCGAGGTCCCGGTTGGCCAGCACCACGCAGCCGTCCGAGGCCTTGGGCGGTCGCGAGAAGGTGTCGGAGGGCGTCCCGTGCAGCCAGATGCCATGGCCGTTGCGGCCATGGCGCTTGTCCCACTCGTTCGGATAGCTGATGGGGAAGGCGCCGCTGCCGTAGAAATCGGTGAGCTTCTGGCGCGGCAGGCTGGCGGTGACGTGGTAGACGCCGATCGGCGTCTTCTTGTCGCCTTCGCGCAGCTTGTCGGTGCCGGCCTTGCCGTGCGAGATGTAGTAGTCGGCGACGAAGCGCGGCTGGCCGTTGGCGTTCTGATAGAGATAGAGGCGCGACTTGCGGGTGTCCACCACCACGGCGAACTTCTGCTCGGGGTGCATCTGCAGCAGGTAGCGCGGCAGGTAATCGGCAGAGGGCCTGTCGCGGTAGGCCTTGAGGCGGGCGACGGCCTCCTCGCGCAGGTCGGCGAGCCTGTCCTGCGGGGCGTTGGCGGCATTGCCGAGGGTGCTGATCGGACGTCCGCGGGCCAGCAGCAGATCGCCCTTGACCAGGTGGGCCAGGCGGAAGTTGGGATAGGCCTTGATCAGGGCCTCGACCCGCTGCAGGGCCGCGTCGAGGCGGTTTTGCTCGATTTCGGCGAACACCCCGGCCAGCAGCGGCTCCGGCCCCGAATCGGAGTAGGTGCGCTCGGCCGAGGCGGCGGGAAGGATGCTGCAGGCGCAGAGCAGGGCGGCGGCCAGGAGCCGGGTTCGGGCCTTGGCGTCCATCAGTTGGCGACGCGCTCCTCTTGGATCAGCCACTTGCCGTCGCGGCGCACCAGCACCATGGCTTTGGAGGCGGAGGTCTTCAGCTTGCCCGACCGATAGTGCTGGCGGAACTTCGCGGTGGCGCGCTCGCCTTCGACCGCGACCTGCAGGTTCTCGACGCCGACCTGGATCGGGTCCGGCCGGTTGATGCGCCGGGCCCGCTCGGCTTCCCAGGTGTCGCGCGCCTCGCCGCCGGGCGTCTGAAAGTCCTTGGCATAGGCGGCCAGATAAGCCTTGACGTCCTTTTTCGACCAGGCTGCCGCCCAGTCGCGGACGGCCTTCTCGACATCCTGTTTGCCGCTGGCGGCAGCCTTGGGCTCCGGGGCTGCCGCTTTCGGTTCGGGGGCCTGGACTGAGGGGGCCGGCTCGACCTTGGCCGCCGCACTGGGTTCGGGACGGCTTACCGGGGTGACCTCGGCCTTGGCGGCCGGGGCCGGGGCAGGTGTTGCGGCCTGCACCTTGCCGGAGGTGGTGCGAGAGGCGACCGCGGCGGGTCGGGCGGAGGTGCTCATGATGTCGCGGATCATGGCCAGCTTGGATTGGGCGCTGGCATTCGAGGAATCCAGCTGGAGGGCCTTGTCGTAGGCCTGGCTGGCCATGCGGGCGTAGATGTCGCCGAGGTTCTCGTGGGCCGTGGCATAGGAGGGATGGGTGCGGATGGCCATCTCCAGGGCGTTCTTGGCCTTCTCGAACTGGCGCTGCTGGGCATACAGCACCGCCAGGTTGTTGTAGGGCTCCGGCAGTTCGGGGTAATCCTCGGTGAGCTTGGTGAACACCACGATGGCCTCGGCCTGCTTGCCCATTTCGGTGAGGATCAACCCCTTGAGGAACCGCGCCTGGGCATCTTTCGGCTTGGCGGCCAGCGCCTGCTCGGTCTTCTCCAGGGCGGGGCCGAACTGGCCTTGTTTCATGAGGCGGCTGGCATCCTGCAGGTTGTCGGCGAGGACAGGCAGCGGGAGCGTTGCCAGCAGGCCGGCGCAGAGCGCAGCGGCGAGCGAAACGGGGAGGCGGGAGAGTCTCATCGTGTTATACTTCTCTGCCATAGGCGTTTGAATAATTTGGCATTCTAGCAAGAACGGCGGCGGATCAACAATAATCGCCTTTTGAGCTCAGAATCCTCCGCCGATTGGTCGTCTCCAGAGCGCTTCGCCCCCATGCTGAAAATCCACAATTCCCCGCTGCGCGACAAGCAGCTGTTCGCCCCGATCGAGCCTGGCCTGGTGCGCATTTATGTCTGTGGCATGACGGTATACGATTACTGCCACCTCGGCCACGCCCGGGTGCTGGTGGTCTTCGACATGGTGGTGCGCTGGCTGCGCGCCTCGGGTTATCGCGTGGTGTATGTGCGCAACATCACCGACATCGACGACAAGATCATCCGCCGGGCACAGGAGAACGGCGAGTCCATCCACGCACTGACCGACCGCTACATCGCCTTCATGCGCGAGGATGCCGCCGCGCTGGAGGTGCAGGAACCGGACCACGAGCCGCGCGCCACCCAGTACGTCGCCGCCATGCAGCGGATGATCGGTACGTTGGAGCGGAACGGCTACGCCTATGTCGCCGCCAATCGCGACGTCTGCTACAGCGTGCGCAAGTTCGAGGGCTACGGCCGGCTCTCCGGCAAGTCGCTGGAGGATCTGCGCGCCGGCGAGCGTGTCAATGTCGCCGAAGGCAAGCACGATCCGCTCGACTTCGTCCTCTGGAAGCACGCCAAGGAGGGCGAGCCGGCGGAGGCCCGCTGGGATTCGCCCTGGGGCGGCGGCCGGCCGGGCTGGCACATCGAGTGTTCGGCCATGAGCTCGGCGCTGTTGGGGCCGCACTTCGACATCCACGGCGGCGGTCAGGACCTGCAGTTCCCCCATCACGAGAACGAGATCGCCCAGAGCGAGGGCGCCCACGGCTGCCGCTTCGTGAACTACTGGATGCACAACGGCTTCGTGCGCGTGGACGATGAGAAGATGTCGAAGTCGCTCGGCAACTTCTTCACCATCCGCGAGGTACTCAAGCAATACGACCCCGAGGTGGTGCGCTTCTTCATCCTGCGAGCCCATTACCGCAGTCCGCTCAATTATTCGGATGCCCATCTGGACGATGCCCGCGTCGCCTTGAGCCGGCTGTACACCGCGCTCAAGGATCTGATCCCGGAGGCGGCACCGACCGATTGGGACCAGCCGCAGGCGGCGAAATTCCGCGCAGCCATGGACGACGATTTCAACACGCCGGAGGCGATCGCGGCCCTCTTCGAGTTGGCCAATGAAGTCAACCGCACGCGCTCTGCAGGCGCCGCCGGCCAGCTCAAGGCCCTGGCGGGCATCCTCGGTCTGCTACAGCGCGACCCGGTGGCTTACCTCCAGGGAGCCCCGGTATCACAGGGGCAAGCCGACGCGACAGCCATCGAGGCGAGCATTGCTGCCCGCGCCGCCGCCAAGAAAGCCAGGAACTTCGCCGAGGCCGACCGCATCCGCGCCGAACTCCTGGCGCAGGGCATCGTGCTTGAGGACAGGCCGGGCGGCGCCACCGAATGGCGCCGCGCCTGACCGTCCGCCTCTCAGTGCAGGAACTGCCCGGTCTTGCTGATGATTGACAGGTCGACGAAGCCGGTGCCGGCGCGCTTGCCGCCCGAGTAGTCGATGACGAAGCCGCCCAGGTCGTGGTTGTTGAAGGTCTCCAGGGCGGCGATCAGCTTCTCGCGCGTCACATCCTTGCCGGCGCGGCGCAGCGCCTCGACGAAGACCTTGGCCGTCAGATACCCTTCCAGGCTGTTGTAGGTGATGTCCTTGCTGTCCGCCTTTTTTGCGGCGGCCAGGAACTCCTTGGAGATGCCGTAGCTGGTGCGCAAGGGCGAGGGCACCACCTGGGCGATGACGATGCCGTGGGCGTCCGGCCCCAGGTCGGCGAGCAGGGCCTTGGCGCTCAGCACCGAGACACCGAAGAACTGCGGCCGTGCGCCGGTTTTCAGGTATTCGCGGATGAAAGCCGTGGAGGCCTTGCCGGCGGTGACCATGATGATGGCGCCCGGCTGGCTCTGCGCCACCTTGGCCACGGTCGGGCCGAGCGTATCGAGCTTGCCCATGTCGATGGCTGCTTCGACGGCCGGCTTGACGCCCTGGCGCGCGAAGGCCCCCTGAGCGGACTTCAGTCCGGCTTTGCCAAAGGGGTCGTCCTGGTATACCACGGCGATGGACTTGACGCCGGTCGAGGTGAGCTGCTCTACCATCTTGCCTGTCTCGTCGCTATAGCTGGCGCGGGTGTGGAAGAGCAGCTTCAGCTTCGGATCGCGCAGGCCATCCGCGCCGCTCAGGGCCCCGACCACGGGTACGGCCTGCTCCGTCGCGAGCGGCATGGTAGCGACCGTCGCACCGGTTCCGATGATTCCGAAGAGCGAGAACACCTTGTCCTCGTTGAGCAGTTTCTTGGTGTTCTCGGCCGCCAGCTTGGGATCGAACTTGTCGTCGTAGGACTGAAGCTTGATCTTGCGGCCATGAATGCCGCCCCTGGCGTTCACCGCATCGAAATAAAGCTGGGCGCCGGCACGGTATTGCAGGGCCGGTTCGGCGACCGGGCCGCTGAAGACGCCGGTCTGTCCGATCAGGATGCTGCCGGGGGCGATGCCGGGATCGGCCGCGCCGACCGGCAGGGCGCGGCATAGCAAGACAAGCAACAACGGGACGAACGCGGTTCGCAACCGCGCAAAGGTTGAATCCATGCTGACCTCCTCCAAGTCATTGGGAATGCGCCGGTCGGCGGAGGCCGTATGTCCCTCTCCCGGGAATCGTTAAGCGATACCCAAAGAGCGAATCGTGCTCGAAAGCAGTATCAGCATATGAGCCACTGCCGATCGAGATGATTCAGATTAACGGCGAAGCGTCCGTGCGCACGTTTTTTTATATGATACAAAAAAATAGGCAATAAGCCCATTAATTGTAGTTTAAAAACCGGGGCGGCGGACTGATGGGGTGCGGCATTGGTGTGCTTCAGCGCAGGAATTGCCCGTCCTTGCTGATGATGGAGAGATCGACGTAGGTCGAGCCGTTGCGCTTTTTCGGGCCGAAATCCACGACCAGCCCGCCGGCATCGTAATTGCGCATGCCTTCCAGCGTCGCGACGAGCTTTTCGCGGGTGAGATCCTTGCCAGTCCGCTTCAGCGCCTCGATGAATATTTTTGCGGCGATGAAGCCTTCCAGGGTCGTGTAGGAGTAGTCCTTGATATTGGCTTTCGCCAGCACCTGCTGGTATTCCCGCACGACGGCGTTGCTGGAGCGCCACGGCGAAGGCATGACCTGGGCGATGGCGATGCCGTGGGAGGCGGCGCCGAGCTCCTTGACCAGCTGTCGGCTGCTGACCACGGACAGCGCATAGAACTGGGTCGGCTGACCGGTCTTCAGGTAGTCGCGAATGAAGTTCACCGAGGGCTTGCCGGCGGTGGACAGGATGATCGCCGACGGGCGCGCCTTGGCCACGGCCGCCAGCGCGGCCTTGGTATCCACCGCAGGCATCTCGATCGCGCCCAAAGCGGCCGGCTTCAGGTTGCGGCGCGCCAGCGCCTGTTCGGCACCGAGAAGGCCGGCCTTGCCGAAGCTGTCGTTCTGGTACACCACGGCGATGTCGCGGATGCCGATGCCGACCAGTTGTTCGACCATCTTCTCCATTTCCTGGCCATAGGAGGCGCGGATGTGGAACAGGTAGCGGTTGCCGTTGTCGCGCAGCGCGTCCGCCCCGGTGTAAGGCGCGAACAGCGGGATGCCGGCCGCCGTCGTCAGCGGGAGCGATGCTTGGGTGATGCCGGTGCCGAACTGGCCGAAGATGGCGAACACCTTGTCTTGTTCGACCAGGCGTTTGGTGTTTTCCAGCGCCTTGTTCGTATCGTAGCCGTCATCGAGGGAAACCAGCTTGATCTTGCGGCCGGCGACGCCGCCGAGGGCGTTGACCTGGTCGATATAGAACTGTGCGCCGGCCTGGTATTCCTTGCCCAAGTCGCCCAGCGCGCCGCTCAGAGCGATCGACTGGCCCAGGGCGATGGTTTGGTCACCGATGCCGGTTTCGGCCTGGGCAATCGGGGCGCAGCCGACCAGCAGGGCCAGCAGCAGGTTGCGGAATAAGCGAGTCTGCATGATTCTTCCTCCGGTGGATTTCCGCCACGCTAACGAACGCCA
The DNA here is from genome assembly GCA_016791205.1 of Rhodocyclaceae bacterium. GTDB lineage: Bacteria > Pseudomonadota > Gammaproteobacteria > Burkholderiales > Rhodocyclaceae > Desulfobacillus. The sequence goes on from JAEUNH010000261.1 coordinate 8,035, forward strand.
TGAGGAAACACAGTCAGCCCGGCGACAGAGTCATCAGGCAGGCTGAGATGATTACGGCCGGAAGTGGCGTCGGCTTGAGGTTTAGCCGCCGAAGAAATCCTTGACCTTGTCCATCCAGGACTCGGCGCGGGGGTTGTGGCGCGAGCCGTCTTTGACGTTGATGGCTTCCAGCTCGCGCAGCAGCTCCTTCTGCCGCTCGGTGAGGCTGACCGGGGTCTCCACCACGACGTGGCACATCAGGTCGCCATGGCCGTGGCTGCGCACGCCCTTGATGCCCTTGCCGCGCAGGCGGAACACCTTGCCGCTCTGCGTCTCGGCCGGGATCTTGATCTTGGCCATGCCGTCGAGGGTGGGGATCTCGATCTCGCCGCCCAGCGCCGCCGTGGTGAAGCTGATCGGCATCTCGCAATGCAGGTCGTCGTGGTCGCGCTGGAAGACCGAATGCGGCTTGATGTGGATCTGCACGTAAAGGTCGCCCGGCGGGCCGCCGCCGGCGCCGTGCTCGCCCTCGCCCGAGAGCCGGATGCGGTCGCCCTCGTCGACGCCGGCGGGGATCTTCACCGAGAGGGTCTTGTGCTGCTTGACCCGTCCCGAACCGTGGCAGCCGTGGCAGGGGTCGGCGACGAAGCGTCCGCTGCCATGACATTTCGGGCAGGTCTGCTGGATCGAGAAAAAGCCCTGCTGCATGCGCACCTGGCCGTGGCCATGGCAGGTCGGACAGGTCTTGGGCTCGGTGCCCTGCTTGGCGCCGCTGCCGCCGCAGGCTTCGCATTGCTCCATGGTGGGAATGCGGATGCGGGTTTCGGTGCCGCGGGCGGCATCCTCGAGGGAGATTTCCAGGTTGTAGCGCAGGTCGGCGCCGCGATACACCCCGCCGCGGCCGCCGCCGCCGCGGCCGCCGCCGAAGATGTCGCCGAAGATGTCGGAAAAGGCGTCGGCGAAGCCGCCCATGTTGCCCGGTCCACCGGGGCCGAAGCCGCCTGCCTGCGGGTCGACGCCGGCGTGGCCGTACTGGTCGTAGGCGGCGCGCTTCTGCGCGTCCGAGAGGATCTCGTAGGCTTCCTTGGCCTCCTTGAAGTGATCTTCGGCCTTGGGATTGTCCGGATTGCGGTCCGGATGGTGCTTCATGGCCAGCTTGCGGTAGGCCTTCTTGATCTCGTCTTCCGACGCGTCGCGGTTGACGCCGAGGACTTCGTAGTAGTCTTTTTTGGCCATGATGATTGCAAATGGGCTGCGTGCGGCACGGCCGGGTCAAGGGGCGCCGAAAGCGCCCGCTTCAACCCGGCCAGTCAGGACGTCACGGGGTGGCGTCCTAACAGGCTGTTGAAATTCGCCCGAATTCACGGAATCCGGGCACGGCGATGAGACTTTCGAATGCGAATCGAGACTGAATTCGTGGCATTTCACTTGTCGCTTTGCTGCGAGGCGGCGCACCGCCGTCATTCTGGTGCCTCATGGCGTCGCTCCCGGGGGTGCCGCGAACAGTATTCGGGCCATTCTGGTGAGGTTGCTCGCCGTCATCGTCAGCTTGAAGTGCTGATCGACCCGCTGCAATCCCCGGAAGACCGTCTGCCGGATGCGCCCCACCGTCTTGCCCCAGCCGAAGTGCTCCTCGATGCGCTTGCGGATGGTCTGACTCAGCCGGTAGCCTGGCTGCCGCGTGGTGCGCCCGTCAATAGCACTGCCGCCGCGCCTGCTGTCGTTTTGCGCGACGTGCGGCGTGATGTTGCGGCTGCGGCAGGCGGCGATGAAGTCGGCGGTATCGTAAGCCTTGTCGGCGCCTACCGTCTTGAGGTGGTGGCCCGGCAGCGTATCGAGCATGGCCAGAGCCGCTTTGCGCTCACCGGTGCCGTCGGCATGGGTGACCACGGCGCCGACCACCAGGCCGTGGCGGTTCTCCATCAGCGCATGGCCCTGGTAGCACAGGGTCGAGGCGGTGTTGTTGCTCTTCCGGTACAGGCGGGCATCCGGGTCGGTCGTGCTCTCGTGGGTGTCGTTGCTACGCGGCCGGCCTTTCCAGTCGGCCTGGGCGTTGCGCCCGCCGCCCGAGGGCGTCTGGTCGTCCGAGCCGTCCTTGGGCCGGAAGCTCTTCTGGCTGGCCCAGGCCTGGATCAGCGTGCCGTCGACCGAGAAGTGTTCCTTGGAGAGCAGGCCCGCCTTGTCGGCCAGGGCCATGACCTCGGCGAAGAAGGCCTCGATCACCTCATTGTCGAGCAGCCGGTCGCGGTTCTTGGAGAAGACAGAGTGATCCCAGGTGACTTCATCCAGGGCGAGTCCGACGAACCAGCGAAACAGCAGGTTGTAGCGCATCTGTTCCATCAGCTGCCGCTCGGAGCGCACCGAGTAGAACACCTGCAGGAGCAGCGCCCGCATCAGCTTCTCCGGCGCAATCGATTCGCGCCCCGTGTCGGCGTAGATCGAATTGAACAGGCCGTTCAGGCGCCCGAGCGCTTCATTGACCAGCACCTGAACGGCGCGCAGCGGGTGATCCTGCGGCACAAAGTCGTCGAGTTTGGCCACCGTAAAGAGACTCTCCTGCATTGCATCCGTTCCACGCATCCCGCTCACCCCACCGATATCATGAACACAATATCCATAACGCATAACCCGCCAAGTTCGTTTACACGCGGGCGAATTTCAACAGCCTGTTAGAGTCATAACCCAATACACTGCCCCCGGCTCCTCCGGCTTTTCGGTAACGGTGTTTGAGGAGAAGGCTACCGGCCAGAAGTATGTCTCATTTCGAGGTACGGAACCCTCAGACTGGGCCCGGGATTTCGGGACAGACGGCGATGCCTATTTCAGTTCCGGTCTCGCCCGCTCCCAAATCATCGAGATGGTGAACTGGTACCTGCGCGCCACGGCGTCGACCAGCGACATGTTCGTGACCCAGTTATATCTCAACCGCCCGTTTGATCCGCTCACCGGCGAATTGGGGCCGGCAACCTATCAGGTTCAAGGGGAAGGTGCGCTGCTCGGGGCGGGGGTGCTCATTGCCGACGGCCACTCCCTGGGCGGGCATCTCACGACCGTATTTACTCGGCTGTTCGCGGCCGATGTATCCAACAGCTACACCTATAACGGCCTCGGGGTCGGCAGGCGCTTCCCGGAAACCTTCCTGCGTGAGCTTGAAAGCGAGCTTGGCCTAGGCACAACATCCTGGCCTGGTGCGGCCAAGCAAAGGAACCTCTACGCCGAACACGGCATCAATGTTGCCACGACGAGTTCATGGCTGTCGCAGAATGGTCTGCGTATCCCCTTGTTCAACGAAGAAGGGACGGGCATACCAAATCATCTGATGTACAAGCTTACCGACACCTTGGCCCTGGCCGACGTGCTGGGCATGATGGACAGCAGCCTCAGCCTGTCGACGGCGAGAACGCTGTTCAATGCCGCCTCCAGCACCCCGGCCAACTCCCTGGAAAAGATTCTCGACGCCCTGCGCAAGGCAGTGTCGAACAACACCACTCCGACGGCGGTCGGTGATGCAGAAAATAGCGCGGCCACACGTGTCGATTTCCACACCAAGCTCTCCGAGCTGCGCAATGTCATTCTGGCTGCCGGGGACAATCGATATCCCATCGC
>JAEUNH010000029.1 GCA_016791205.1 Rhodocyclaceae bacterium
TGCGTCGGCGTGAACCGGTACTCCGGGCTGCCGAACATGTCGCGCGGGAAGGGGCCGCTCTCCAGCGCCTTGATGAAGCTGTCGGTGGTCAGGTTCGGACCGGCGCGCTTGGCGGTCTGGTAGAACAGATCGGCGATGACGTAGCCGTAGGCGGAGAACAGGCTCGGATCCTCCTTGAACTTGGCCTTGTAGGCTGCCGCCCAGTCGCGCACGTTCTTCGAGGCGTCGTCCGGATACGGCACCGAGACCTGGTGCATGGCGTAGAAGCCCTCCACCGCCTTGCCGCCCAGCTTGTGGATGAGGTCGGTGTAGGAGGCCGAGCAGCCGAGGAACTGCGGGTTCCAGCCCATCTTGCGTGCCGTGCCGATGGTGCCCAGCGCCTCGCGGATGATGGTGCCCATCACCACCGTGTCGCAGCCGGCGCCCTTCATCTTCGCCACCTGGGCGGAGAAGTCGGTGGCGGCGCGCTTGAAGGAGGTCTTCTCGACCAGGGCCTGGCCGATGTCCTTGAGGCCGTCCTCGGCGCCGCGCAGCACTTCCAGGCCGTACTCGTCGTCCTGGTAGATGATGCAGAACTTCTTGGAACCCTGTTCCTTGGCCATCCACTTCACGCCGATGCGGATCTGGTCGTAGTAAGGGGCAGCGAAGGAGAACTTCAGCTTGTGCAGCGGATCGTACATCTCGCGCGCGCCGGTGAGCGGGAAGACGTGCGGGATGTTCTTCTCGAAGAGGATCGGCATGGTGGCCATCGACACCGCCGTGCCGATGGTGCCGGCCATGGCGAAGATCTTGTCCTGCGCCACCATCTTCTGGGCGGCGAGGATGCCCTTCTTCGGATCGTAGCCGCTGTCCTCGACGACCAGCTTGATCTTGCGGCCGTGCACGCCGCCGGCCTCGTTGATCTCGTCGACCCGCATCTGCATGCCGTTCTTGGCGGGCTTGCTGAAGCCGGCCAGCGGGCCGGACAGGTCCTGGATCGAGCCGAGGACGACGGTGTCCTTGGTGACGCCCAGCTGCTGCGCCTGGGCGGTCCAGGTCAGGGTGGTGGCGGCCGCCAGGACGGCGGCCCGGATGATGGCGCGTTTCATGTTCAAGTCTCCTCTCCTCTGTTATGGCCCTAGGGGCGGTACATCGATTCTATAAGGTCTGCATACTTTTGGTTCACGAATTTGCGCTTCAGCTTCATGGTCGGGGTCAGCTCCTCGTCCTCGGCCGTCAGCTTCTGTTCTATCAGGCGGAATTTCTTGACCTGCTCGACCCGGGCGAACTGCCTGTTCACCCGCCCCAGCTCGCTCTCGATCAGCTTCAGCACCTCCGGCGCCCGGCACAGGCTGGCGTAGTTGGAGAAGGGGATGTCGTGGTCCTGGGCGAATTTCTCGACGTTCTCCTGGTCGATCATGATCAGGCAGACGAGATAAGGCCGCTTGTCGCCGATCACCACGGCGTCGGTGACATAGGGCGAGAACTTCAGCTGGTTCTCGATCTCCGAAGGGGTGATGTTCTTGCCGCCGGCGGTGATGATGATGTCCTTGAGGCGGTCGGAGATCTTGAAGTAGCCGTCTTCGTCGACGTAGCCGACGTCGCCGGTATGCAGCCAGCCTTCGGCGTCGATGGCCTCGGCGGTCTTCTCCGGCTGGTTGAGGTAGCCCATGAAGACGTTGCCGCCGCGGATCAGGAGCTCGCCGTTGTCGGCCACCTTGACCTCGCAGTACGGCACGTTGGTGCCGATCATGCCCGGCTTGATGCGTCCGGCCGGCGTCAGGGTGGCGCCGCCGCTCGATTCGGTCATGCCCCAGCCCTCCAGCATCGGAACGCCGAGTGCCATGTACCAGCGCACCAGGTCCGGCGAGATCGGCGCCGCGCCGGTGATCAGCAGGCGGCAGCGGTTGATGCCGATCAAGCGGCGGATGTTGTTGAGGACGAGGAAGCGGGCCAGCCAGAACTGCGCGCGCAGGCCGGGACCGATCGGTTGGCCGGCCTCGTGGCGGGCCACCGCGCGCATGCCGACGCCGATGGCCCATTTGTAGGCCAGCTTCTCGATGGTCAGGCCCTCGGCAATGCCGATCATCACGCCGGAGTAGAACTTCTCCCAGATGCGCGGCACGGCGATGAACACCGTCGGCTGGATCTCGCGCACGTTCTCGGGGATGGTCTCGGGATTCTCGACGAAATTCAGCACGGCGCCGGTGTACAGCCCGAAGTAGGCGCCCAGCACGCGCTCGACGACGTGGCACAGCGGCAGGAAGCACATCCGCTCGACCGTCTCGTCCTGGACGATGATGGTGTTGAAGCCGTGCAGCGAATAGATCACGTTGTGGTGCGAGAGCATGGCGCCCTTGGGCTTGCCGGTGGTGCCCGAGGTGTAGATGAGGATGGCCACCTCCTCGGCCTTGCGCGTGTCGATGCGCGCCACCCACTCCGCTTCGGCTGCCTCGGGGCCGAGCCGCTCCATGCGGGCGCGGCCCAGCTCGCGCAGGTGGTCGAGGCTGATCACCTGCGGGTCGTCGAGGCCGCGCAGGCCCTCCATGTCCCAGACGACGATCCTGCGCAGCAGCGGCAGGCTGTCGCGCGCTTCCAGCGCCTTGTCGAGCTGCTCCTCGTCCTCGACGAAGAGGTAGACCGAGCGCGAGTCCTCGGAGAGGTAGTGCACCTGCGCGGCCGAGTCGGTCGGGTAGATGCCCGAGCTGATGCCGCCGGCGCACAGCGCGCCGAGGTCGCAGAACAGCCATTCCTGGCGGGTGTTGCCGAGGATGGAGACCGTCTCGCCCGGCGCGAAGCCCAGCTCGACCAGGCCCATGCCGATCTCGCGGACGATGCGCTCGAGGCCGTTCCAGGTCAGGGTCTGCCACAGGCCGAAGGACTTCTGGCGGAAGATGACCTGCTCGCCGCGCGCCTTGACGGCGTTGGCGAACATCCGCGGCAGGGTTTCGCCGGGGACGGCGATGCCCAGCGGGGCGATCGAGTTGGCGAATTCGGGTTTCCACCACATAGGGCCGTCGCGTCCTATCTCCAGGTTTTCTTCTTCTTCCAGCGCCGCGTGCCGCGCACGCCGCTGTCCTTGATGCCGAGGTAGAACTCCTTGACATCCTCCTTCTCGCGCAGCACGGCGCAGGGGTCTTCCATGACGATGCGGCCGACTTCCAGGACATAGCCGTAGTCGGCGTACTTCAGGGCGACGCGGGCATTCTGCTCGACCAGCAGGATGGTCACACCGCGCTCGGCGTTGATGCGCTTGATGATCTCGAAGATCTCATGGGTCAGCTTGGGCGACAGGCCCAGGCTCGGCTCGTCGAGCAGCATGATCGTCGGCTTGGCCAGCAGCGCCCGGCTGATCGCCAGCATCTGCTGCTGGCCGCCGGAGAGCTGGCCGGCGGGCTGGCCGGTGCGTTCTTTCAGGATCGGGAAATAGCCGTACACCTGCTCGATCTCGCGCTCGACCTCGGCCTTTTCTCCCATCGGTCGGGTATAGGCCCCCATGATCAGGTTCTCGCGCACGCTGAGCAGCGGGAAGATCTCGCGGCCTTCCGGCACGTGGGCGATGCCCTGGCGGACGATCCAGGCCGGGTCCTTCTTCTGGATCGGCTCGTTTCGGTAGAGGATGCTGCCCTTCTGCGGATCGATGATGCCGGAGATGGTCTTCAGAATGGTCGACTTGCCGGCGCCGTTGGCGCCGAGCACGGTGACGATGCTGCCCTGCGACACCTTGAGCGAGACGCCGCGGATGGCCTTCACCGGGCCGTAGGCCGACTCGACGTTGTTGAGCTGAAGAATGACGTCGTCAGCCATCGGCGCCACCTAAGTACGCTTCAACAACCGCCGGGTGCGCCTGCACCTCGGCGGCGGTGCCGAGCGCCAGCTCCTCGCCCTGGTTGAGGGCGAAGACGCGGTCGGAGACGCGCGAGACCAGGCCCATGTCGTGCTCGACCATGATCACCGTGATGCCGAGGTCGTGCTTGATGTCCTCGATCCAGAAGCCCATGTCCTCGGTCTCCTCGACGTTGAGGCCGGAAGAGGGCTCGTCGAGCAGCAGCAGCTTGGGCCGCATCGACAGCGCACGGCCGAGCTCGACCACCTTGCGCACGCCATAGGGCAGGCCCGCCACCATGCTGTCGCGGTAGTGCTGCAGCTCGAGGAACTCGATCACCTCCTCGACGGTGCGGCGGAACTGCAGCTCGGTCTGGCGCACGCGCGGGGTGAACAGCAGGTCCTGGAACCAGTTGGTGTGGCGGTGGCAGTGGCGACCGACCAGCAGGTTCTGCAGCACCGTGGCGTGCTCGAACAGCTCGATGTTCTGGAAGGTGCGGGCGATGCCCAGCCGCGCGATCTCGTAGGGTGCCAGGTGCGAGATCTTCTCGCCCTCGAAGGTGACGAAGCCCGAAGTCGGCCGGTACAGCCCGCTGATGAGGTTGAAGATGGTGGTCTTGCCGGCGCCGTTGGGCCCGATCAGCGAGAACACCTCGTTGGGCCAGACCTCGAAGGAGACGTTGTTCACGGCCTTCAGGCCGCCGAACTGCACCGAGAGGTTGTTGGCCGTCAATAGAGGTTTCACTTCAGCCTCTCGGATTTCATGTAGCTCTTCTGTCGCCGGAACATGCCCTTGCGATAGAAGGGGAAGAGCTGGAAGAAGGTGCGGACCTTCAGCCAGCGGCCGTAGAGGCCCATCGGCTCGAACAGCACGAAGGCCACCAGGATCAGGCCGAAGATGGTCGGCTGCAGGCCGGTCTGCTGGCCGATGGCCGGCGGCAGCCAGTCCTTGGCCAGCACGATGAGCTGCTGCACGACGATCCAGAAGGCGGCGCCGAAGATGGCGCCGTAGATCGAGCCGACGCCGCCCACCACCAGGATGATGAGCAGCTCGATCGACTGCAGGAAGGTGAACTGGTCGGGCGAGAGGAAGCGCAGCTTGTGAGCGTAGAGCGCGCCGGCCAGGCCGGTGATGGCGGCCGACAGGGCGAAGGCGATGGTCTTGTAGCGCGCCAGGTTGATGCCCATGCTCTGCGCCGAGATTTCCGAGTCGCGGATGGCGACGAAGGCCCGCCCGGTCGGGCTGCGCAGCAGGTTCATGACGCCGAGCACGACCAGCGCCAGCACGATCAGCGTCAGGAAATACATGCGCAGCTCGCTGTCGATGGGGATGCCGAAGACCTCCAGGCTGCCGAGCATCCTGCCGGCGTTGCCGCCGGTGATCGAGTCGGCGCGGGCGATGCCTTCCTCGACGATGAAGCCGAAGGCCATGGTGGCGATGGCCAGATACATGCCCTTCACGCGCAGCGCCGGCAGGCCGACGATGACGCCGGTGATGCCGGCCACCAGCGCCGAGAAGGTCAGCGACAGGGCGAAGGGCCAGCCGTGGCCCTGCAGGTAGGCCTCGGTGTAGGCGCCCATGGCGAGGAAGGCGGCGTGGCCGATCGACACCTGCCCGGTGAAGCCGACCAGGATCATCAGGCCGACGCTGACGATGGAGTAGATCCAGATGAAGTTGAGCTGCGACACCCAGTAGTCCGGCAGCACAAAGGGTGCGGCGAGCAGCGCCAGGCCGAGCGCCGAATACCAGAACGCCTGGCCGCCGTGCTTGAAGAGGCGGATGTCCTGCTGATAGGCCGTTTTAAAGAGAAATCTCATCAGACCTTCTTCCGCAGGTTCTCGCCGAACAGGCCGTTCGGCTTCACGGCGAGCATCACCAGCACCACGATGTAGGCGGCGATGTCCTTGAAGCCTTCCGGCAGGTAGAAGCCGGCCAGGGTCTCGACGATGCCGATGATCAGGCCGCCGACCAGCGCGCCGGGGATGCTGCCGAAGCCGCCGACCACGGCGGCGGGAAAGGCCTTCAGGCCGATGAAGCCCATGTTGGCATGCACGAAGGTGATCGGCGCCAGCAGCAGCCCGGCGCAGGCCGAGACGGCGGCGGAGATGCCCCAGATCAGCATGTTGATGCGCCGCACCGGGATGCCCATGTAGAAGGCCGCCAGCTGGTTCTGCGAGGTGGCCTGCATGGCGATGCCGATCCGGGTGTGCTTGAAGAGCAGGTAGAGGCCGAGGATCAGCAGCGCCGTGACGGCGATGACCACCAGGTGCTCCATCGACAGCACCAGTCCGCCGACCTGCACGATCTCGTCCTTGTAGGGCACCGGCAGGACGTGGGTGTCGGTGCCCCACTCGGGGATCATGGTGACCAGGCCGCGGGCCAGGAAACCGACGCCGATGGTGGCCATCACCACGGTGAAGGCCGGCTGGCCGAGCAGCGGGCGCAGCACGGCGCGCTCCAGCGCCATGCCGAAGAAGAACATCACGGCGAGGGCGGCGACGAAGGCGGCCCAGAAGGGCAGGCCCAGGGCCAGCGTGCCGGTGAGGCCGAGGAAGCCGCCCACCATCATCAGGTCGCCCTGGGCGAAGTTGACGGTCTCGGTGGCCTTGTAGATGAGGACGAAGCCGAGGGCGATCAGGCCGTAGATGCAGCCTTGCGCGACGCCGCTGGCGATGAGTTGCAGGAACTGCAGCAAGCCCCGTCTCCTCCGACTATTGTTGTTTGCCAGACTGTTCCGCTATGCAAAACAGTCTTCCGCTATTGCGATGCGCGGCGATTATGAACTAAATCGGGAAGAATTGTGAACCCTCTGCGGCTTTTTTGCGAAGGCTTTCGGTAGGGCGGAAACGTTCGCCGCATTGTTCCGCCAGGCGGTCGCAGGCGGCGACGAAATTGGCCGTGCCCATGGTGTGGATCTGGCCGATCGGCCCGCCGCGGAAAGGCGGATAGCCCCAGCCGAGGATGGCGCCGACGTCGGCGTCCTGCGGCGAGGCAAGAACACCCTCATCCAGGCAGCGCACGGTTTCGATCGACTGGATGAGGATCAGGCGTTCGATCACCTGCTCCAGGGAGGGTTGTTCGGCTTTTACAGGGAAATGCTCGGCGAGGCCGGCCCACAGGTGTTTCTTCGCGCCGGCCGGGTAATCGTAGAAGCCGTGGCCGCTCTTCTTGCCGAAGCGCCCGAGTTTTTCCGCCATCAGCGCGGCGACCTGGTCGGCGGCGCGCGGCGCATACCGGTCGCCGAGGTCGGCCTTGGTCTGCTTCGCGATCTTGTGCACCAGCTCGATGGAGACTTCGTCGGCCAGCGCCAGCGGCCCCACGGGCATGCCGGCGAGGCGGCCGGCGTTGTCGATCAGCGCGGGCGCGACGCCTTCCTGCAGCAGCGCCATGCCTTCCGACAGATAAGTGCCGAAGACGCGGCTGGTGTAGAAGCCGCGCGCGTCGTTCACCACGATCGGCGTCTTGCCGATGGCGCGCACGAAATCCATCGCGCGCGCCAGCGTCGCCGGCGAGGTCTGCTTGCCGAGGATGATCTCCACCAGCGGCATCTTCTCGGCCGGCGAGAAGAAATGCAGGCCGATGAAGTTGGCGGGACGGCTGCTCGCCTCGGCCAGGCCGGTGATCGGCAGGGTGGAGGTGTTGGAGGCGAAGATGGCGTCCTTGCCGATCACCGCCTCGGTCTTCTTGGTTACGTCGGCCTTCAGCGCGCGGTCCTCGAATACCGCCTCGACCACCAGCTCGCAACCGGTGAGGTCCGGGTAGTCGGTCGTGGGATGGATGCGCGCCAGGATGGCCGAGGCGCCGTCCTGCGGCAACTGACTTTTGGCGACGCGCTTCTCCAGCAGCTTTGCGGAGTAGGCCTTGCCCTTCTCGGCGTTATCCAGCGTGCTGTCGAGCAGCACCACTTCGAGGCCGGCCGTCGCCGCGGCGTGGGCGATGCCGGCGCCCATCATGCCAGCGCCGAGCATGCCGATCTTCGTGAATTTCTGCGTCGGCACGTCCTGCGGCCGGCGCGCCAGCTTGTTCGCCTCCTGCATGGCGAAGAACAGGCTGCGGATCATGTTCTTCGCTTCCGGGCTGCGCACCAGGCTGACGAAATAGCGCGTCTCGATGGCGAGGCCCGTGTCGATGTCGGTCTGCAGCCCTTCGAAGACGCAGGAGAGGATGTGCTTCGGCGCCGGGTAGTTGCCCTGCGTCTTCTCGCGCAGCATGGCGTTGCCGGCCATGAAGGTCTGCATGCCGGACGGCGTCATGACGCCGCCGCCGGGAATCCTGAAGCCTTTCTGGTCCCAGGGCTGCAGGGTCTTGCCCGGCTTGCCGTCCTTGCCGGGCACGGCGTTCTTCGTCGCCTGCTCCAGCAGCCATGCGCGCGCGGCGTCGCGCTCCGTGCCGGCGGGAACGACCGAGTGGATGAGGCCCTGCTTCTGCGCATCGGCGGCCTTGATGCGCTTGCCCTCGGTGAGGAACAGCAGTGCTGCTTGGATGCCCATCAGGCGCGGCGCGCGCTGGGTGCCGCCGGCGCCGGGCAGCAGGCCCAGGGTGACCTCGGGGAAGCCGAAGCGCGCCTTCGGATTGTCCGAGGCGACGCGGTAGTGGCAGGCCAGCGCGAGTTCCAGGCCGCCGCCGAGCGTGGTGCCGTTAAGCGCCGCCGCCACCGGCTTGCCGCTGGTCTCCAGCGCGCGGAACAGCCTGTGCCATTGCTTCAGGTTGTCGCTCATGGCCTGGGCGTCGGTGGCCTTGAGCAGCATGTCGAGGTCGCCGCCGGCGATGAAGTCGGCTTTCGCCGAGGCGACGAGGATGCCCTTCACGGCGGGATCGGCCAGCGCCTTCTGCGCGGCGTCGGCGAAGGCCGCCATGGTCTGTTCGTTGAGGACGTTCTGCGAGCGGCCCGGCAGGTCCCACTCGAGGGTGGCGATGCCTTCGGAATCGACGTTGGTGTTGATCATTCAAGACTCCAGATATTCGATGCGCTTGTTCGTCATTCCCGCGAAGGCGGGAATCCAGGGGCTGCGTGGATTCCGGGTCGCGCTCCGCTTGCCCGGAATGACGGGTTCACTCTCACACTCTTTCGATGATGGTGGCCGTGCCC
>JAEUNH010000037.1 GCA_016791205.1 Rhodocyclaceae bacterium
CACGGCGAAGCCGACCAGGTAGCCACCGAGGAGGTTGGCGGCGAGCGTGCCGAGCGGCACGGTGGGAAACAGCGGATTGAGGGCGACGCCGAGGCCCCAGCGCGCCCAGGCGCCCAGCGCCGCGCCGCCGCCGACGGCGGCGAAACCTCCCAGGGTCATCATGCCCGACATCGTCCGGCCACCTCGCAGAAACGGATGGCGGATTGTAGCCCATGCGCCGCACAGCGGCGCCGGCGGGATCACCGCCCGGGTGGATCCGAAGCTCCGCCGACCAGCCGGCGCATCGCCGCCCGCATCAAGCGCATCTGGCCGGCGAAATTCCCGCAAGGGCCGCAGCGCCACAAGTGCAGCTTCAGCCAGAAGCGCTCGCGCAGCGTGAGCGGACGGTCGAGCGACGCCGAGACAAGGCGCGATACCTCCTTGCAGCTGATCATGTCCTTCCTCCCCCGTCGAACCAGTTCTTCCCAAGGCAGTCGCGCAGGCCCATGCGAGCCCGATAGAGCATCACGTTGCAGTTGTTCGGCGTGATGCCGAGCTGTTCGCAGATCTCTTCCGTCGTCAGCCCCATCACCTCGCGCAGCGAAAACACCTGGGCCAGCCGGTCCGGCAGGCCGCCGTTGCACTTCTCCAGCGTTTCCATGAAACGCTTCTGCTCCAGCGTTTTCGACGGATCGCCCCAGCTAGATGGCGCCGTCTGCCAGGCGCCGGCGGCATCGAACAGCGCATCCGGATCATGTCCATCATCCTCGTCGCCGCCGAGTTCGCTCATGGTCTTTTCGCGCCGTCCGGCGCGAAAGACGTCGATGATCTTGTGCTTGAGGATTCCGGTGAGCCAGGTGCGCACGCTGGCGCCGCCGGAATACCGCTCGCCCTGCTCCAATGCCGCCGCCAGGGTCTCCTGGACGACATCCTCGGCGCGCGCGTTGTCGCGCAGGTGCAGCTGGGCGAAGCGCAACAGATAGCGCCGCTGCTCGGCAACATCATCATTGCTGAACCAGGCCATTTCCCGCTCCTAATGGAATCGCATGCCCCATTAGACCGGCGCGAGGGCGAAAACATTACAGGTCTCCGCCCCCGGGCCGGCGTGCGGCGGCGCGGATCGACGAGGGCGAGAATCCTCACGCGGTGCATTTCGGCCACTGCGACGGCGGAAAAAGCGGATCGTTCGGATTGGTCGGGCTGAGGCGGATGAGATCCGCGAATCCGCAGACCCTGGCATGGCCCGCATCGACCGTTTCGCCGACCGTCGGGCCCAATCCGGCCTGCGCCGGCAGGACCAGAAAACCGCATAACATCAAATAAATGTGTTTGGACATCGCTGTCTCCTCTCGGTCCGGGACCAAGCCCGGGACTGATTGCACCCCTTGGTCGGGGATTGCAGCCGCACCTTACAGCGACGACGGAAAAAAACCGCCTGGGCCGTCAGCCGCAAATCGATTTGCAGCCGACCATGGCTCAGCGCGCGCAGGTGCGGAAGCCGGCGAAGGCGTCGCGGCGATCGGGCGTGAAGAAGTTGCGCAGGGTGTTCCAGGCGAAGCGCGGGCGCGTCGCCCAGGCGCCGCCCTTGAGCACCTTGCGGTAGCCGAACCAGGGCGCCGAGTACTCGCGGTAGGGCGCGTCGACGACATAGCCGGGAAACGGGAAGAACGCCGAGGCGGTCCATTCCCAGACGTTGCCGATCATCTGGCGGCAGCCGAAGGCGCTGTCGCCCTCGGGGAAGGCGCCGACGTCGACGCAGCCGGCGCGGCGCCCGTCGAGGTTGGCGCGCTCGGGCGTGGGCGGATCGTCGCCCCACGGGTAGCGCCGCTTGCCCCCGCCCGGCGCGGCTGCGGCGGCCGATGCGGCCATTTCCCACTCCGCCTCGGTCGGCAGGCGCCGCTTCGCCCAGGCGCAGTAGGCCTCGGCCTCGAACCAGCCGACATGCACCACCGGATGGTGGGGCTCCAGGTCGACGTAGCGGTCATAGTGCCGCCGCAGCCAGCCCGCGCCGCCGCGCGCCCAGTAAACCGGATGCTGCGCGCCCGCCTTGCTGCGCCACAGCCAGCCCTGGTGGCTCCACAGCTCCGGCCGCCGGTAGCCGCCGTCCTCGACGAAGCCGAGGTACTCGGCGTTCGTCACCGGCGCGCGGGCGATGCGGAACGGCGCCACCTCGACGGCATGGGCCCATTTCTCGTTGTCGAAGGTGAAGTATGGCCCCGGCGTCGCGCCGAGCTGAAAAACCCCGCCGGGAATCTCGACGTCGCCCGGCAGCGGGCCGCCGCCGATCTCCCGCGGTGCCTCGCCGAACGGCGGCGCGGCGTAGCCGAGGGTCTGGCGCATGTAGGCGAAGGCCTCGGCGTGCATGTCCTCATGGATGACGCTGAGCAGCGTCAGGTAGGTCGTCTGCGCGTCGTCCGCGGCCGCTTCGAGGCGCGCCAGCACGCGCGCCTGCACGCGCGCCAGGTAGTCGATCGTCTCCTGCCGCGAGGGCAGCGGCAGCCCCCAGCGGTCGTCGTGGTCGATCTTGAAGGAATCGTAGAGCTTCTCGGCGCCGTCAAGCTGGAAGCGCCGCTCGCCCAGCGCCGGCAGCAGGAAGACGTCGTAGAAGAAGGCGACGTGGCCGAGCTCCCAGCGGAAGGGGTTCACCGTCCCCAGAAGCGGCACCTCGAGCTGCTGGTCGTGCAGGTCGGCAACGAGCTTGAGCGTGGTCTCGCGCGCCTCCCGCACGAGGCGGCACAGTTCCGGCGCGGGCAGAATCAGCGGTGTCTGCATGGGGGCCTCCTTTCGGGAGGCCCCACTCTAGCAGAAGGGCGTCCGCGCCGCGGCTCCCTCACGTCGGAATGGCTGCAGCGGCAGGCTGGGGTGTGAGCTGGGGGAAAAGTCGGTTCCCGCACGACGGCGAGAAGGGTCATGAGCGGCCCACCCCATCCCGTCAGCGCGCCAGCTTGCGCAGATCCTTGATCAGCAGGTAGAGGTGGTACGGATCGGTCGGGCTCGGATCGAAATCGAAGTGCTCGTAGAAGCGGCGCGCGGCGTCATCCTTGGCGTGCACGATCATTGCGCGAATACCCGCGATGTCGGCGGCCTGCAGCGTCCGCGCCAGCGCATCGTGCAGCAGCGCGGCGCCCAGTCCCCTGCCCTTCTCCGTCCGATCGACGGCCAGCCGCGCCAGCAGCATGACCGGAACGGGATGGCGCGCCAGGCCTTTGGTGACGCGCGTTGGGGCATCGGTGGGCGCGACGGCGCCCACCGCCAGACTGTAGTAGCCGATCACCCGTTCGCCGTCGAGCGCCGCGTAGGTTTGCGCGCTGCCGGCCGTCTGGTTGCCGAGGGCGAAGCGGGAGAGGTAGCGATTGAGGGCAGCGCTGCCGCAGTCGAAATGCTCGACGACGTGGCGCCGGTCGAGCTTGCGGATGTCCCGGCGCATCGTCTCTGCCGGCGCGGCCTAGCGGCCGGTTTTCATGAGGCGGGCAAGCCGCGGCCGCTTGCGCGGCGGGGCGTCCAGGGCGGCCTGGAACTTGGCCCAGCGCGCTTCATCGAGGATGAACAGGCGGCGCTCGGCGAGGGTCTCCGCGGCCGAAGCCAGGCTGCTGTCGAGCAGGAATTCACTGACGGATTTGTCCTGCGCCTGGGCGGCGGCCTGAATCAACTGCTTGGCGGCGGGCGAGATGCGCAGATCCACCCGCTGGGTTTTCGAGGAAGCAGGCATGGCATCGCCTCGGTCTGGTCTTGGGGTGCGGCAGTATAGCGTGTGTTCAATGTCCGTACAACCGCCGCGCCGGCCGTGCTGGCCTGTGCAGATGAGGCACGCCCATTTATCCGCGCCCGCTCGCAGTACCACCGAGACCGACTTTTCAACCGGGCGCCGGCTCGGCCACCTGGCCGCCGGCGTTGTCGACCACGATCATCGTGTCGAGGCGCCTGATGCGCGGCTCGCTGCCATACACCGTGCGCACGCGCTCGAGGAAAGCCTCGCCGTGCCAGCGGCGAGCGGCCTCCTCGGTCTTCCAGAGATAGACCCCGCCGCCCTCGCCCTTCCCGGCGTCGAAGAAATAGGCCTTGTGCAGCAGGTCGGGGTTGCCCGACCAGGTGGGGACGGACTGGCGGTACTTCTCCAGCAGCTCCTCGCGGGTGATGCCTTTCGGCAGATCGAAGACAACCAGTTCGGTGATCATGCGCTTGCCCTTTCGCCGTGTTGCGGAGACTGAGTTTTTGTTGATGGGATGTTCTGGCTTTTCGGCCTGAACAGCCATTGAGGGCTTGTTGCTTGGACGATTGTTACGCAGCAATTGCGGTCATCGATGGCAAATAATTCACTTAGGCAGCAAGCCAACTGCAATCCGCACTTAACCAAGCTTGTACGTAACCTTGGTATCGATGATCATGGCTTTGCCACGCTTCTGAAGCTCGGCGATCAGGCCAGCTACCTCGCCATCAGTATTGGTCTTCTGATGTTGCTTGAGCAGTGACTTGATAGTGCTTGTTAGTGTCGAAACTTTACGTGGCCGAGATGCACCCCTCTTCTTGAGATCTGCCAGCACAAGATCAATGGGGGCGGATGCGCCGTTCCCGACTGCCGAAACAGGTTTCGGGGCCGTCTTTTGCGTATTGGTACTCGGCACAGACGCAGACTGAGCACAAATGTTGCCGGGACATTGGAAGTTGCCGCGCTGGTTCAGGACGATCTGCAACTTCTCTTTGATCGATTTGGAGCCCAGCAAGTGATTGAGTGCCTTGCAGCAAGCAACGCAGTTACCGTCGTCACTCGTCCCCCCGTTTGCGCTTGCAACTAAATGCTCGACGGATGCTTCTGCCTTCGGCAACGGCTTACGGCAGAAGAAGCATTGCCCACCTTGGGAAAATAGGAGACGTTCAAGATGGGTGGTCATATAGGATATCTTTACAGATTGTTGTCACTCATTCGAATAGCATAACACTTGGACAGAGTATTGAAAATCGAGCCAGTTCACGAGAACTGTATGATCGCAACCAGTCTTCAGGAGTCTTCCATCATGGTTAAGTTGGCAGTTCGTTCGGGCCGAGGTGCGGGTCTCCAGCCGAAGCGGACGTCAGCGGGACCGGCCTCTTTCAAGACCGCTTACCCTAGTGGTCGTCCGGTGACTTGATATTCGTTGTCGGAAAAAGACACATCAAACTGTTGCCCTCGGACAAGCATATCAGGCGGGATACGATTTCGAGCCAGTGGGTTTCGGACCAGTAGAAAGTCCTGACCCATAGCATGTTCGTCCCGAAAAGCTCCCGGCTGCATTGACAAAGCTCTCTTCTGATTCGTCTGCCGCGATCTCGGGTGAAAAGTCAGTCTCCGCAATACGGCGCAAGCGAGTGCGGGTTGCCCAAAAACACCCGGTCACGATCATTCCGCCGTCTCGCAGGGACTGACTTTTTCTCCGCGGCATTTTTCTCGCGATCGCGTTGGCCTGCCCCTCACCCTGGCCCCCTCCCCGCTCGCGGGGAGAGGGGACAAGGCGGCGGCAGTTCGGCCTCGCCGTGCCGGGGAGACTGACTTTCTCTACACGACCAGGCCGATCGCCTCCAACGCCCCGCCCTGCGGCAGCACGCGGCCGATGCGGGCGGCGTGGGCGTAGCCGAGCGCGCGCAGCGCGGCGAGGCAGGCGTCGGCGCGCTCGGCCGGCACGCCGGCGAGGAGGCCGCCGGCGGTCTGCGGGTCGAACAGCAGCGGGTAGGCGGGGTGCGACAGCGCTTCTTCCTGGTTGCGCAGGGCGCGGCGCAGGCGCACGTTGGCCGGCTGCAGCGAGCTGAGGATGCCGGCCGCCGCCATGTCGGCCGCGCCGTCGAGCAGCGGCAGGGCATTCAGGTCGAGCTCGGCATCGACGCCGGATGGCCTGGTCATCTCGACCAGGTGGCCGAGCAGGCCGAAGCCGGTGAGGTCGGTGCAGGCGGCGGCGCCGTGCTCGCGCAGGCAGCGCGCGGCGTCACGATTGGAGACCTGCATCGCGTCGAGCGCGGCGTCGATCCAGCGGCCGCGGCAGACGACGCCCGAGCGCGGGCGCGCATGGGCGGCGAACAGCGTGCCGGTGCCGACCGGCTTGGTGAGGATCAGCGCGTCGCCGGGGCGCAGGCCGGCCTTGGTCGTCATGCCCGCCAGCCGCGCGTCGATGAGGCCGTTGACGGCGAAGCCCAGCGCCAGCTCGCTGCCCTCGCCGCTGTGGCCGCCGACGAGGGCGCAGCCGGCTTCGTTGAGCACCGCGACGGCGCCGGCCATCATCTGGCGCAGATCGTCCTCGACCTTGCGCTCCAGCCCCGGCGGCACGGTGGCGATGGCGCTGGCCGACTGCGGCTCGGCACCCATGGCGTAGAGGTCGCCCAGGGCGTGGTTGGCGGCGATGTGGCCGAACAGCCAAGGATCGTCGATGAAGGCGCGGAAGAAGTCGACGCTGTGCACCAGGGCCCGGCCCGGCGGCACGCGCAGTACAGCGGCATCGTCGGGCGCGTCGAGGCCGACCAGCACGTCGTCGCGCGCCCCCCGGTGCAGGCCCGCGAGCGCGCGCGAGAGCACCGTGGCGCCGACCTTGGCGCCGCAGCCGCCGCAGCGCATGGCGACGGCGGAGATCGCCTGCGCCTTTTCCGCTTCGTCGAGCGGCAGCGCCGCGCCGTTTGCCGGCGCCGCGTCGGGCAT
>JAEUNH010000144.1 GCA_016791205.1 Rhodocyclaceae bacterium
CCCACGGCGGCCAGCGGCAGCATCATGCCCGGCAAGGCCAGCACCGCATGGCGCGGATCGGGCGCGCGGTCGAAGAGCAGGCGCATGCCGAGCCAGCCCGACCAGAGGAGGCCGCTGGCGAGCAGGGCGCCGCGCGCGACAGCCAGCCAGCCGAGCGGCGCGCCCTCGGCGCGCAGGTGGGTGGCGGTCATCATCGACAGGCCGAGGAAGAGGCCGATGCCGGCGAGCGGGATGAGCGAGAGGGCGAGGGCGCGCCAGTCGATCTTCGCCATGCGCGCGGCAAAAGTCAGTCCCGCCAGCACGGCGCCGCCGAGCACGGCCGCCACGGCGCCGATGTAGGCGAGGATCAGCGCGCCGTCGAGCCAGGTGAACACGTCGTTGGCTTCCGGGTAGTGCGTGAGCAGCCACCAGGGCGCGTTGCTCTCCAGCGGCCAGAACAGTTCGCGGTCGACCAGCCACTCCGCCGCTTTCTGCCGCAGGGCGACGAACCACGGGCTGACGGTCCACTGGAAGGCGCCGATGGCCACGCCAAGCATGCCGAAGACGAGCAGCAGGGCTTCCGGCGTGCGCGGCGTGCGGCCGGCGAGGATCTCGGCGTTGGGCGAGCGCGCCGAGAGTTCGACGGCGTCGCGGTGGCCGCTGCAGCGGCCGCAGGCGTGGCACTGCGCGGCGCTGGTCATGTGCTTGACGTCGAGCAGCGGCGCGCAGTCGACGGCGGCGGTGCGGCCGGGCTGGCCGTCCCAGGCGGCGCGGTCGATGCGGAAGTGCACCGGCGCGATGCGCGCCAGCAGGGCGAAGACGCCGGAGACCGGGCAGAGGTAGCGGCACCAGACGCGCTTGCCGCGGCCGTACATCCAGCCGACGGCGACGGCGGCGACCGTCGAGCCGCCGAGGATGAGCAGCGCCGCCTGCGGGTATTCGTACACGCTGACGAGCTGGCCGTAGAGCGTGGTGAGGACGAAGGCGAGGAAGGGCCAGCCGCCCCAGCGCAGCCATTTCGGGATGGCGTAGCCGCGGCCGTGGCGCGAGGCGAACTCGGCCAGCGCGCCCTCCGGGCAGAGCACGCCGCACCAGACGCGGCCCATGAACATGATGGAGAGGATGACGAAGGGCCACCAGACGCCCCAGAAGAGGTACTGGGCGAGCAGCACCAGGCGCTCGTGCCACTGCGCCGCATAGGGCGCTTTGTCCTGCGGTTGGAGCGACGTGCCATCGGCGGCGCAGGGGTTGCCATCGACGAAGGAGGAAGCGCCGAAGTCGCCGGAGAACAGCCGCGCTTCCGGGTGCGGATGCGGCAGGAAGGCGGGCAGCACGACGAGGAAGGCGTAGAAGAGAACGATCGCCCACTGCACGCCGAGGATCAGGCGGCGGTTCGCCGCCATCCAGTCGCCGAGGCGCGCCAGCCGCGGCTTGCGGCGGGGGTGGAAGACGAGGGCGGCTGCGTTCATTTAGCCTCGACGACGAGCAGGCCGGTGATCGGATTGAATTCGTCGACGAACTCGTATTTGCCCGGCTGGAGCTTCGGCAGCACGACGAAGGAGCGGGCGCCGGCACTGAGCACCTTCTCGATGTGCATCTCGTCGTTCTCGAACTCGAGCGGGCCGGGGCCCTCGTTGACGAGCACCAGCTTGACGCGCTGCCCGGCCGGCACTTCGATGCGGGCCGGCTTGAAGTAACCGTCGCGCACGACGATCTCGAAGGCGGGCAGCTCCTCGGCGGCGACTGCAATGCCGCCGAGGAGCATTCCCGAC
>JAEUNH010000058.1 GCA_016791205.1 Rhodocyclaceae bacterium
CGTCAGCAGCAGGCCGATCACCGAGTTGAGCTCGTCGAGCTCGCCCAGCGCGGCGATGCGGGCGGAATCCTTGGCCACGCGCGAGCCGTCGGCCAGGCCGGTGGTGCCGGCGTCGCCGGTGCGGGTGTAGATTTTCGAGAGTCGGTGTCCCATGGCGCATCCTGCTATTCGAGCGGGGAATATAGCACCCTGATTCCGGGATAAGGAGATTTCGCCCACGCTCGTATAAGGAGAAGTTAATATATTGTCTTGCCACATAAGCAGATGCCCGACGGGTGCGCGGGCGCTGCGACAAGAAATGCAAAACCCGCTGCTGAAACGCTTGCTGCCCTGCCTGCGCTGGCTGCCCTATGCGGGCACGACGCTGCGCGCCGATTTCATCGCCGGCCTCACGGTCGCCCTGGTGCTGGTGCCGCAATCGATGGCCTACGCCCAGCTCGCCGGCATGCCCGCCTACTACGGCCTCTACGCCGCCTTCCTGCCGGTGATGGTGGCGGCGCTGTGGGGCTCCTCCAACCAGCTCGGCACCGGCCCGGTGGCGGTGGTCTCGCTGCTGACCGCCTCCAGCCTGTCGGTGTTCGCCGCGCCAGGCTCCGAGCAGTTCGTCGCCCTGGCCATCATGCTGGCGCTGCTGGTCGGCATCGTGCAACTCGCACTCGGCCTGTTCAAGCTCGGCGTGGTGGTGAATTTCCTCTCGCATCCGGTGATCGTCGGCTTCACCAACGCCGCGGCGATCATCATCGCCCTGTCGCAGGTGAACAAGCTGGTCGGCGTGCCGATGGGCCGCTCCGAGCATTTCATCGCCGACATCTGGGGCGTGGCGCAGCAGCTCGGCGAGACCCACGCAGCGACCCTGGCGATGGGCCTGGTGGCGATAGCGATCATCTGGGGCTTCCGCCGCTGGGCGCCGAAGCTGCCCGGCGTGCTGATCGCCGTGGCGGTGACGACGACGGCTTCCTGGCTGCTCGACTTCCACGCCGCGCTCGGCGGCCAGATCGTCGGCAAGGTGCCCGAGGGCCTGCCGACGATGAGCCTGCCGACAGTTTCGTGGAACATGGTCGGCACCTTGTTCTCCACGGCCATCATCATTTCCCTGGTCGGCTTCATGGAGGCGATCTCCATCGCCAAGGCGATGGCAGCCAAGACCAAGCAGAAGATCGACCCCAACCAGGAGCTGATCGGCCAGGGCCTGGCCAACCTGGTCGGCGCCATGAGCCAGTCCTTCCCGGTGTCCGGCTCGTTCTCGCGCTCGGCGGTGAACATCAATGCCGGCGCGATCACCGGCATGTCCTCGGTATTTACCGGGCTCTTCGTCCTGCTGACCCTGCTGTTCCTGACGCCGTTGCTCTTCCACCTGCCGCAGGCGGTGCTGGCGGCGGTGATCATCATGGCGGTGGTCGGGCTGGTGAACTTCGGCGCGATGAAGCACGCCTGGCAGGCCAGCCGCCACGACGGCGTCGCCGCCATCGTCACCTTCCTGGCCACGCTGGCCTTCGCCCCGCATCTCGACAACGGCATCCTGGTCGGCGCCGGTCTTGCCGTCGCGCTCTACCTGTTCCGCACCATGAAGCCGCGCGTCGCCATCCTCGGCCGCCATCCCGACGGCTCGCTGCGCGACGCCCGGGTGCACAACCTGCCGGCTTCCGACGTAGTGACGGCGGTGCGCTTCGACGGCTCGCTCTACTTCGCCAACGTCGCCTACTTCGAGGACGCCATCCTCGAGGCGGTGGCGAACAATCCGAAGGCGAAGATGCTCCTGGTCGTCGGCAACGGCATCAACGAGCTCGACGCCTCGGGCGAGGAAGTGATGCGCCATGTCGTCGAGCGCCTGCGCGCCGGCGGCGTGACGGTCGTCTTCTCCGGTTTGAAGAAGCAGGTGGTCGACGTCATGCGCCAGACCGGCCTGCTCGACTACATCGGCGAGGCCCGGCTCTATCCGACGGCGGAAATGGCGCTGGAGGCGATCTACGCGGAGAGCTCCGCGGAGGATGCCCTGAGCCCGCTGCGGCACAAGTGAGAAGGGCGCGGGACTGATACACTCCATCGCCATGCCAGCCCTGTTGTCCATCGATCTGCTGCTGATCGCCGCCTGCGTCTGGCTGGCGATCGGGATGGCCGGACTGCTCGCCCCGCGCAACCTGCGCTTCATCAGCAAGATCCTCTTTCCCCTCGGCGCCCTGGTCGCCGTTCTGGCGGGACTGACTTCCCTGCGCTTCCTCGGCGGCGCGGCGGAAACCGCCGTGCTGGCCATCGGCCTGCCCGACCTGCCGTTCCACCTGCGCCTCGACAACCTCACCGCCGTCTTCGTCCTGCTGGTCGGCTTCGCCGCCGCCGGCATTTCCGTTTTCGCCGCCGGCTACTTCAGGAAGGGCGAGGGCGCGGCGCCCGGC
>JAEUNH010000080.1 GCA_016791205.1 Rhodocyclaceae bacterium
GCCCAAGGTCGAGTCGGCGGTGGTGCGGATGATCCCTCGGTCGTCGCGGGAGCTGACCGCGGCCGATGCGGGCTTGCTGGAGGAGCTGGTGAAGGCCGCCTTCTGCCAACGCCGCAAGATGCTGCGCAATACCCTGCGGGAGCGGGTGGGTGAGGAGGACTGGGGTGCGCTTGGCATCGATCCGATGCGCCGCGCCGAGGAACTGGCGGTTGACGACTATGTCCGCATCGCCAACCGCCTGGCCGACGCTACTTCTTCGTCGCGCAGGTGCTGATGCCGAAGGGCAGATAGGCCGGGCACCAGCCGAGCGCCCCGGTGGCGATCGGCACGATTCCGATCCAGGCCCACAGCGGGCCGCCCATCGCAGCCCAGGCGACGAGGCCGAGGCCCAGCGCGATGCGAAGAGTGCGGTCGATGCCGCCAACGTTGCTTTTCATGATGCCTCCTGTCGGGATTGGGATTGCAGCGCCATTTGACACCAGCCAGGGCCGGGGCGTCTGTAACCTACGTTACACAGCTTCGGCGACCCGCCGCAGGCCGGCGGCATCCCTGATTTCGATCTGCTCCCGCCCGAGCCCGACCAGACCCTGCTCGGAAAATCCCTTGAGCAGCCGGCTGATCATCTCGCGCACGCTGCCCAGTTCGTCGGCGAGCTGCTGGTGCGTGGCGTGCACGACGCGGCCCTTGCCCAGCAGCAAGGCGGCGAGTCGCTGGTCGAGTTTGCGGAAGGCGACTTCCTCGACCAGCCGCATCAGATCGGCCATGCGCTCGGCGAAAAGGTTGAAAATGAAATTGCGGAAAGGCGCCTGGGCCAGCAATTCCGTGAACAGGCCCTGCGGCAGGACGACCAGCACCGTCTCGCTCTCCGCGGTGCCCCGGGCATTGTAGGGGACGTTGCCGAGCAGGCAGCTGGAAGTGATGATGCAGGTTTCGCCGGGCGTGACGCGGTAGAGCGGCAGTTCGCGTCCGCTGGCCGATACCTTCGCCACCCGGATGGCGCCCGACAGGATGAAGGGAAAACCCTGGCAGGGTTGGCGTTCGTCGAAGATCGTGGCGCCGCTCGCGACAGTGACCGATTGGGCGGCGGCGGAAATTTCCTGCTGCAATTTCTGCGGCAGCTCGGCCAGCACCGGGTAGTGCGACTCGAGTTGCCGAAGCGGGATGCTCATGCCAGCACCGCCATCACGGGCGCATGGTCGGAAGGGCGTTCCGCCTTGCGTGGCGCCTTGTCCACCCCGCAGGCCGTGCATCCGGCGGCCAGCGGCGCGGAGAGCAGGATGTGGTCGATGCGCAGTCCCATGTTGCGGCGGAAGGCCATCATCCGGTAATCCCACCAGGAGTAGACCTTTTCCGGCTGCTCGATTAGCCGGAAGGCGTCCTTGAGACCGAGGTCGAGCAGGGAGCGGAAAGCGGCGCGCTCCTGCTCCGAGAAGAGCACTTGCCCTTCCCAGGCATCGGGGTCGTGCACGTCGCGCGCCTCCGGCGCGATGTTGTAGTCCCCGAGCAGCGCCAGCCTGGGGTGGCGCGCCAGTTCCTCGCGCAGCCAGGCCGTCAGCGCCGCGATCCATCTCAGCTTGTAGTCGTATTTTTCCGAGCCGACGCTCTGGCCATTGGGGAAATAGGCGCAGACGATGCGCATCCCGTCCAGCGTGGCGGCAATCAGCCTCCGCTGCTCGTCGACGAAGCCGGGAATGCCCGTCACCACGTCCTGCGGCTGGCTCCGCGCCAGGATGGCGACGCCGTTGTACGTCTTCTGGCCAGCGAAGGCGGCCTGATAGCCCGCCGCCTCGAGTTCCATGCGGGGGAAGGCCTTGTCCTCGAGCTTGGTTTCCTGCAGGCAGACGACATCCGGGCCCTGGGCGGCCAGCCATTCCAGCACCTGCGGCAGGCGGACCTTGAGCGAGTTGACGTTCCAGGTGGCCAGAATCATCG
>JAEUNH010000089.1 GCA_016791205.1 Rhodocyclaceae bacterium
CCGCAGCGACTGACTTTTCTCAGCGCTTGTTGCGCACCGGCACCGGCAGCTCGCTGGCGGGTATCTCGCGCACCAGTTCGAGCAGGTCCCACTCGCCGGCCTGGGCCTTCTTGATGCGGAAGTGGTACATCGACTGCATCGCCTGGTGATCCTCCTTGCGGAAGGTCATCTTGCCCTTCGGCGTGTCGAAGTCCATGCCTTCCATCGCGGCGATCAGCTTCTCGGTGTCGCTGGAGCCGGCCTTGGAGAGCGCCGTCAGCGCCGCGCTGGCGGCGGCGAAGCCGCCCGCGGTGAAGAAGTCCGGCGGCGCATTGAAGCGCTTCTGGTGCTCGGCGACCAGCCAGTCGTTCATCTTGTTCTTCGGGAAGGCGTAGTAGTAGTAGATAGCGCCCTCGGTGCCGGCATAGTTGCGCCAGCCTTTCATCACCGGCAGGATGTTGCCGCCGGGCGCCAGCATGATGCCGAAGCGCTCGGGCTTGAGGTCGGCGATCTTGGTCATCGGATGCGCGCCAGCCCAGATGATGCCGAGCACGCGCGGCTCGGGCTTGTCCTTCAGCGCATCGAATACGCGCTGCGCCGGCGCGGTGAAGTCGGTGGTGGTCTGCGGCGCATATTCCTCATGCACCACCTTGGCCTTGCTGCCCACCGCCGCCAGGGCTTCCTTGCCGGCTTTCACGCCGTCGCGGCCGAAGGCGTAGTCCTGCGCCAGGTAGGCCACGCTGCCGCCGCTCTTCAATGTGGCGGCGCTGGCGAGGCCGTCCTGGGCGGAATTGCGGCCGGTGCGGAAAATGTAGCGGTTCCACTTGTCGCCGGTGATGGCGTCGGCCACCGCCGGCTCGACGATCAGCACCTTCTTGTATTCCTCGGCCACCGGCAGCATGGCCAGGGCCACGCCGGAACTGGTGGTGCCGACGGCGATGTCGACCTTGTCGTCGGCGTAGGCCTCGGCCAGCATGGCCTTGCCGAGGTCGGGCTTCAGCTGGTCGTCCTTGACGATGACGCGGATCTTGCGGCCGTTCAGCGCCATGGTGCCGTTGGTCAGGTATTCCAGGCCGAGCATGAAGCCCTTTTCCGTGTCCTTGGCATAGGCTTCGAGGGGGCCGGTCTTGCCGGCGATCAGGGCGATCTTGAGTTCCTGGGCGGCCGCCGATCCGGACAGGACCAGGGCGCCCGACGCCAGTGCGGCGCACAGGATGCGATTCAGCATGATGTTTCTCCTCCTTGGTTGGTCAGGTCGCGAAATGGGCTCGCGCCTTGCGAAGGTCTTTGCATGACCCGTGCCATGACAATCAACGCATTGTTTTATATTGAAAATTATAAAAATAGTAAGCGCTAACAAGGGCTTTAAATGGAAATGTGTCCGGAAGCCCGGACAGTGCGTTCAGGCATGCTTCACAACTATATGATTATTATTTACTAAGTAGCTGTCCGGGATTTCAGACAGCCTCTTTCCTGTCCGGGGTTTCGGACAGCAGGCCGTGGGCGGCCAGTTTTTCATATAACTGGGCCCGGCTGATATGAAGCAACTTGGCGGCATTCAGCTTGACGCCGTGGGCGGCGGCGAGAGCCTTGACGATCTCGGCCTTCTCGGCAGCGGCCACCGCATCCCGCAGGGCCCGCACTTCCCCCTCGATTGCCTGCACGGCTGCCGGCGCAGTCACAGGCAGATCGTCGAAGTGTTCGGACCCCAGAAGTCGCACATCGTGCCTGGCTGCGGCCAACTGCAGGATGTTGCCGAGTTCCCGCACATTGCCCGGCCAGTGGTAGGCGGCGAGCCGGGTCAGTCCGGCGGCCGAAACCGACTTGACCGGTTCGCCGGCCTTTTCCGCGATCTGCTCGAGCAGGGCTTCGCACAGCACCGGCAGGTCC
>JAEUNH010000158.1 GCA_016791205.1 Rhodocyclaceae bacterium
CCTCGTCGTGGACGCTGACGGCGCTGCCGCTCTTCGTCTGGATGGGCGAGATCCTCTTCCGCACCAAGCTCTCGGAGGACATGTTCAAGGGCCTGGCGCCCTGGCTGGAGCGCCTGCCGGGACGGCTGCTCCACACCAACATCATCGGCTGCACCATCTTCGCCGCCGTCTCCGGCTCCTCGGCCGCCACCTGCGCCACCATCGGCAAGATGACCCTGCCGGAGCTGAAGAAACGCGGTTATCCGGAAGACATCACCATCGGCACGCTCGCCGGCGCCGGTACGCTCGGGCTGCTCATTCCACCGTCGATCATCATGATCGTCTACGGCGTCACCGCCAACGTTTCCATCGCCCAGCTGTTCATCGCCGGCGTGCTGCCGGGCCTGCTGCTGGCGGGCCTCTTCATGGCCTACACCATCGTCTGGGCGCTGGCGCATCCGGGCGCCATCCCGCCGCCGGACGCGCGCCTGACGTTCTTCCAGAAGCTCTACGCCTCGCGCCACCTGATCCCGGTGGTGACGCTGATCGCTGCCGTGCTCGGCTCGATCTATACCGGCCTCGCCACGGCCACCGAGGCGGCTGCGCTCGGCGTGGTGGGGGCGCTGACCATTGCCGCCGTGCAGGGCGACCTCGGCTGGAAGAACTTCCGCGACAGCCTGCTCGGCGCGACGCGCCTGTACTGCATGATCGCGCTGATCCTCGCCGGCGCCGCCTTCCTCACGCTGTCGATGGGCTACATCGGCCTGCCGCGCCACCTCGCCGAGTGGATCGGCGGCCTCGGCCTGTCGCCGCTGGCGCTGATCCTCGCCCTGATGGTGTTCTACATCATCCTAGGCTGCTTCCTCGACGGCATCTCCATGGTGGTGCTGACCATGGGCGTCATCCTGCCCACTGTCGAGCGCGCCGGCATCGACCTGATCTGGTTCGGCATCTACCTGGTGCTGGTGGTCGAGATGGCGCAGATCACCCCGCCGGTCGGCTTCAACCTGTTTGTCCTGCAGGGCATGACGCAGAAGGAGATCACCTGGATCGGCAGGCAGGCTTTGCCGATGTTCGCCCTGATGGTCGCCGCCGTCTTGCTGATCTGGTTCTTCCCCGGCATCATCACCTGGTTGCCCAAGCAGATGAGCTGAACATGACTGACGCGCTGCCGTCCTACCTCTCCTGCGAAAACGTCGGCGCCTGGGAGAACTATCTCGACCAGGTCGAGCGCGTCGCGCCGCACCTCGACAAGCCGCTGATCCCCTGGATCGAGACGCTGCGCCGGCCCAAGCGCTCGCTGATCGTCGACGTGCCGATCCGGCTCGATTCCGGCGCGGTGGCGCATTTCGAGGGCTACCGGGTGCACCACAACCTGTCGCGCGGCCCTGGCAAGGGCAGCGTGCGCTTCCATCCCGAGGTGACGCTCTCGGAAGTGATGGCGCTGGCGGCCTGGATGACCATCAAGAACGCCGTGGTGCAGGTGCCCTACGGCGGCGCCAAGGGCGGCATCCGCGTCGACCCGAAGAAGCTCTCCCGCGCCGAGCTGGAGCGCCTGACGCGGCGCTACACCATGGAGATCAACGTCCTGCTCGGCCCCGACCGCGACATCCCGGCGCCCGACGTGAACACCAACGAGCAGGTGATGGCCTGGATGATGGACACCTATTCCATGAACCAGGGCCGCACCGTGACCGGCGTCGTCACCGGCAAGCCGCTGTCGCTCGGCGGCAGCCTCGGACGGCGCGACGCCACCGGCCGCGGCGTGTTCATCTGCGCCCGCGAGGCGGCGCGCCGGCTCGGCATCCCGATCGAGGGCGCCCGCGTCGCCGTGCAGGGCTTCGGCAACGTCGGCGCGGCGGCGGCGCGCATCTTCGCCGAGCACGGCGCCAAGGTCGTCGCCCTGCAGGACGAGAGCGGCGCGCTGCACCGCGAGGCCGGCCTCGACCTGGCTGCGCTCGCCGCCCATGATGCTGCCGCCGGCGGCATCGCCGGCTTCGCCGGCGCGGCGGCGCTGTCGGCGGAGGAATTCTGGCGCGTGCCCTGCGAGTTCCTGATCCCCGCCGCCGTCGAGAACCAGATCACCGAGGCCAACGCCGGCGCGATCGCCGCCAAGGTTGTCGTCGAGGGCGCCAACGGCCCGACCACCCCGGCCGCCGACCGCATCCTGCGGGAGCGCGGCGTCACCGTGATCCCCGACGTCATCGCCAACGCCGGCGGCGTCACGGTCAGCTACTTCGAGTGGGTGCAGGACATCTCCAGCTTCTTCTGGAGCGAGGCCGAGATCAACCAGCGCCTCGACCGCATCATGGTCGAGGCCTTCAACGGCATCTGGGAAGTGGCGCAGGCGCGCCGGCTGCCGCTGCGCACCGCCGCCTTCGTCGTCGGCTGCAACCGCGTGCTGGAGGCGCGGGCGCTGCGCGGGCTGTATCCCTGAGTCAGCGCACCAGGCAGTTGAAGGCCACCCGCGCCGGCCCCGCGTCTACTTGCGGCCCTTCTCCAGAAGATCCTTCAGGTTGGCGAAGGGCGAGTGGGTGGCGCCGTTGCCGCCCGGTCCGGCGCTGCCGCCGCCCGCCGATTCCAGCAGGCGCTGGTGCTCGTTGTCGTGGCAGTAGAGGCAGAGCAGTTCCCAGTTGCTGCCGTCGCTGGGGTTGTTGTCGTGGTTGTGGTCGCGGTGGTGCACCGTCAGCTCGCGCAGGTTGGCGCGGGTGAAGCTGCGCGCGCAGCGGCCGCAGACCCACGGATAGAGCTTCAGCGCCTGCTCGCGGTAGCCCTGTTCGCGCTTCTCCGCCGCGCGGCGCGCCTCCAGCACGATGCGGTCGAGGCGGGAGGGGTCGCTCGGCTTCATCGGCAAAAGTCGGTCTGCGCAGGACGGCAGGTCATGATGGATCGAGCCTGGCGCCGCGCTCGGCCAGCAGCGCGCGCAGCACCGAACGGTGGCAGCGCGCCTCGTCCTCGCAGTAGCAGCCGACCGAGAAATCCGCCGTGTGCGAGAGCGCGGCAAGCAGGTCGAGCGTGCGGGCGTGGTCCGGCGCCGCCATCTCGGCGCGGTACTTCTTCGCGAAGGCCGTCCACTGCGCCGGCGTCTTCGCTTCCTGCGCGAGCTTCACCGTCTCCGCGCTCGGCGCGAGGTTGGGGAACCAGGCGTCGTACCAGTCGCCGCTGGCGAATTCCGACTTCGGCACGCCGCGCGGCGGCCGCCGCACCGTGCCGATGCGCAGGCCTTCGTTCTCCGCTCTCGGGGCGCCGAGCCGAACTATGCGAACCGCCATGATCCGCTCCTGATGGTGTGGCAAAAGTCAGTCTGCGCGGAACGGCGTGTTAATGCTTGCTGACGAGCGGGAACCGCTCGGGGGTGAAGAGGGATTCGACGGCCAGATCCACGTCCAGGTCCGGCCAGTAGAGGTGATGGCCGGACGGAAGCTGGACATTCACCAGCTTGCCGATCGGTGCGTCGCGGAACCATGGGAACTGCTCGAAGGGCAGGAACACCTCGCGGTCGCCGAGCAGCAGCCAGAAGCCGTGCTTCGAGACGTTGGCGACTTCAACATCGTCAGGGATATTCGATGTCATACGCTACTCCTTATTGAGCTTCGTAAAAAATAGCTGCCCGCTTCAGACGTAGCACCGTCATTCTCGCGCAAGCGGGAATCCAGGGCCCCTCTCAGTGCGCTCCTGGGTCCCCGCTTTCGCGGGGACAACGGGAATTTGTCAGGCATTTGCACCATCTTCAATAGTAATGCCGAAAAGTCAGTCTGCTCAGGACGGCGGCTTAGCGCTTGTATTCGCGCACCGCCGGATTGAGGCGGTCGATGTCCGCCTGCACCTGCTCGCGGCTGCGCTCGTAGACGATCTCGCGCCCCATCACGCTGCCGGCGTAGGCGAGGCCGTTGCGCGTCGGCGACAGCTCGCACTTCATGCTGTGCTGTCCCTCGCCCAGCACCACCGTGATGCCGCTGGCCCGCTTGTTGAAGACGACGACGTCCATGGTCTGGCCGGACTGCGTGACGCGGACCTTGATCTTTTCGATGTTCATGTGACGTTCGCTCCTTTGCTTGTCGGGACCGTCTGCGCTTCGGATTCGCTCATTCGCCGCCATGCAGCCGGTTCAACTGCCGCCGGTCGCGCTTGGTGGGGCGGCCCTTCGTGTCGGCCTGCGGCAGCGGCGTCAGCCGGCGCAGTTCCGCCGCCTCGGCGCGCTGCTTCATGCTCTCCGCGGTTTCCCGGTAGAGCAGCCGGGCTTCGGCGGCGGGTCGGCGCTGGGCGTTGAAGCCCACTACTTCCACGTCCCAATCCTCGCCCTCGGTGCGGATGTGCAGCCGGTCGCCCGGCTTCAGTTCCCGCGCCGGCTTGGCGGCGGCGCCGTTGAGCTTGACCTTGCCGCCGTCGGCCGCCGCGGCCGCCTGGCTGCGGGTCTTGAAGATGCGCGCGGCCCAGAGCCTTTTGTTCAGGAGAATTGGAGGTGGGCACGCCCTAGTGATGGGTGATGAATTCCAGGTCCGTGTCGAGGCCGGTGACGGCATCCAGCACCTTTTCGACGACTTCGACATCGGCATCCGACCATTCGGCGTCAGGGTCGTTTGAGGTCGTCGCCAATGGCGCCAGGTCGAAGTCCACGAAGGTATCGCCGATCTTCAGCACGGAAATCCCCGAGGGATGCCGGGCGAGCTCCCAGTCATCGGGCACTTCGAGCTCGGCTTGAATTTTGACGACCAGTTTCTTCATAGGCGTTGTCTTCCCTTGGACTCTGTCGCTGGATCAGTTTAAACAAAAAACCCCACCGGTTTCCCGATGGGGCTTTTCGATTCTTGCGCTGCGGCGATCACATGTATCCGATCACCCGCAAGCCCCCACCGCCCCGCAGGCGCTGCAGAAGTCGCAGCCGTCCTTGCGGATCACCGTGTAGTTGCCGCATTCCTTGCACAGGGCGCCCTGCATGATCTTCGGCGCGCTGGCTTCGCGCGGGGCTTCGAGGATGCCCATCTCGCGCGTCGGGTAGCCGTTCTCGTCGAGGATGCCGAGCATGGCGTAGCGGTGCATGATCAGGCGCGCGATGTAGGCCACGGTCGAGGGCCAGTTCTGCTGCTTGCGCGTGCCGGGGGCGAAGGCCATGAAGTCGCCGAGCGGCTCGGGGTAGTTCAAGAGCTTGCGCAGCTTCATGCCGATCCAGGCCGGGTCCATCACGCGCATGTCGAGCGAGAGGATATGCGAGAGGCCGTCCAGCGCGCGCGGGTAGTTGCCGGAGAGCCACATCGAGTAGGGCCGGGTGACGCCGTCGGGCAGGGTGATCTCCTTCAGGCCCAGCACGAAGTCCTCGCCCGAGGCGGGGTTCTGGATGTCCACCGTCCACGACAGCGTGCCGTCGGTGCCGGTCTTCGGCTCCTGCAGGCTGAACATCGAGTCGAGCACCGGGGTCGGCACCTTCTCGTCGAGGTTGCCGCAGAGCTGCTCGACGCGGTAGCGCACCACCTGGGCCACGGCGGCGACGATGCCGGGCATGCGCTTCGGTTCGCCGTGCGGCGGGAAGGGCATGTCGAACATCTCCTCGCCGCGGGTGCGGGCCAGGGTGTCGAGCTTGAGCTTGAGCCAGGCGCGGTCCTGCGCGCGCATGTCCATCGACAGGGTCTTGGCGACGGCGCCGAGGCCGCGCGGCTGCTCGGAGCCGTTCACCCACACCTCGAAAGGCACCGGCTTGGCGTTCTGCTCGATATGGCCGACGAAGAGGGCGAACTCGCCGCCCGGCGTCTCGATCATGTAGGTCCAGGCCGAGTTGCCGTCGGTCATGCGCGGGCGGCCGGGCCAGCGCAGGCTGGCCAGCACCGGGGCCGGCAGCGACTTGATGGCCAGCCGCCGGTTGGCATCGCCGATGCGCACGTCCTGGGGTTGCTTTTTCTCGGCGCTGGCGGTGCTCTCGACCGAGAGCACCGCGCCGAGCACCTTGTTGGGCCGGTAGGTGGCCAGCCCCTTGAGGCCGGACCGCCAGGCCTTCAGATACAGGTCCTCGAAATCGGCGTAGGGGTAGTCCTCCGGCACGTTCACCGTCTTGGAGATGCTGGTGTCGATGTAGGGGGCGACCGCCGCCACCATCTCCTCGTGGGCCTGCGCCGAGATTTCCAGCGCGGTGACGAAGTAGTTCGGCAGCCGGGCCATGTCGCCGCCGAGGTACTTGTAGAGGCGCCAGGCGTAGTCCTCGACCGAGTACTGCTTGTGGGTGCCGTCGGCCATGCGCTTCTTGCGGGTGTAGGTCCACGAGAAGGGCGGTTCGATGCCGTTGGAGGCGTTGTCGGCGAAGGCCAGCGAGATGGTGCCGGTCGGGGCGATCGACAGCAAATGCGAGTTGCGGATGCCGTGCTTGCGGATCTGCTCCTTGATCTCGGCCGGCAGCCGCGAGGCGAAGTTGCCGCCGGAGAGGTAGAGGTCGGCGTTGAAGAGCGGGAAGGCACCGCGCTCCTTGGCCAATTCAACAGACGCGAGGTAGGCGCGGTCGCGCATGAAGGCCGAGATCTCGGTGGCCTTGGCGCGGGCCTCGGCCGTGTCGTAGCGCAGGCCGAGCATGATCAGCGCATCGCCCAGGCCGGTGAAGCCGAGGCCGATGCGGCGCTTGGCGTTGGCTTCCTTCTGCTGCTGTTCGAGCGGCCAGTGGGTGGCGTCGAGCACGTTGTCGAGCATGCGGGTCGACAGTTCCACGCAGCGACCGAAGCCGGCGTAGTCGAACTCGGCCTTCGGCGTGAAGGCATGCGTGACGAAGCGGGTGAGGTTGATCGAGCCCAGACAGCAGCAGCCGTAGGGCGGCAGCGGCTGCTCGGCGCAGGGGTTGGTGGCCTCGATGGTCTCGCAGTAGTTGAGGTTGTTGTCGCGGTTGATGCGGTCGAGGAACAGGATGCCCGGCTCGGCGTGGTCGTAGGTCGAGCGCATGATCTGGTCCCACAGTTCGCGCGCCGGCACCTTGCGGTACACCCAGCTGCCGTCCTCGCGCTGGTAGGCGCCGGCGGTCTTGATGTCGGCGGAGGGCTCGGCCCTGTGCGCCAGTTCGACGTCGCCATTGTGCTCGACGGCCTGCATGAAAGCATCGGTGACGCCGATGGAGATGTTGAAGTTGGTGAGGTCGCCCTGGTCCTTGGCGTGGATGAACATCTCGATGTCCGGATGGTCGCAGCGCAGCACGCCCATCTGGGCGCCGCGCCGCGCGCCGGCCGATTCCACCGTCTCGCAGGAGCGGTCGAAGACGCGCATGTAGGACACCGGGCCGGAGGCGCGCGAATGCGTGCCCTTGACGAAGGCGCCGACCGGGCGGATCGAGGAGAAGTCATAGCCGACGCCGCCGCCGCGGCGCATGGTCTCGGCGGCCTGCGAGAGAGCGGTGTAGATGCCGGGGCGGCCGTCGACGATCTCGGAGATGGAGTCGCCGACCGGCTGCACGAAGCAGTTGATCAGCGTCGCCTGCAGGTCGGTGCCGGCGGCCGAGTTGATGCGGCCGGCCGGCACGAAGCCGCTCTCCTGCGCCTCGAGGAACAGCTTCTCCCAATGGGGGCGCTTGTCTTCGGCCTCGATGGCGGCCAGGGCGCGCGCCACGCGGGCGCGCACGTCATGCACGTTCTGTTCATTGCCTTTGGCGTATTTCTCGAGCAGGACTTCGCCGGAAATCTCTTGTTCTGCAGGTAGGGTGTTGTCGTCGCGGAGCTTTGTCTCGTGGTTGTTTTGGGAAGACAGAGTCGTGCTCATCTGTTTTTTTCTCCGTAGTTCGAGTTGATTCTGACCGGCGACCAATATACCGATTCGATCCGGCCATGTGAACAGGTTTTTAAAAATATTTATTTGTTTGATAACAATAGCTTATTTAATTCTCTTGTGTAATCAATGAGAAATGCCCACTAGATATAGTATGTCGCACCGCACACAAGGACTGGCGCGGGTTTCCGGGCGATATCAGGGTTTGGAGCGGGGGCCGGCCGGTTCGTCGATGGCATATAAAACCGGCCGGAACGGCTCGGGCTGCAGGGTGGCGTGGCCGATGTCGAAGTCCTCGCGCAACAATTCGACGAGCGCGGCGAGGATCCGCGGCCAGGCCGCCAGGTCGCGCACCACCACGTGCGCCGAGAGCGCGGCCCGGCGCGAGGACAGCGACCAGATGTGCAGGTCATGCACCGAGACGACGCCGTCTACGGCGGCCATCCGGCGGCCGACCTCCTCCAGCGACAGCCCCGCCGGCACGCCCTCGAGCAGGGCATGCACCGCCTCGCGCGCCAGCCGCAGCGTCGAGAACAGGATCAGCGCGCAGATCAGGAGCGAGAGCAGCGGGTCGGCCGGCGTCCAGCCGGTGAACTGGATGACCAGGCCCGAGGCCAGCGCCGCCACCGAGCCGGCCAGGTCGCCCAGCACGTGCAGCAGGGCGGCGCGGCTGTTGAGGGTTTCCTCGCCGTGGGCCAGCAGCCAGGCCACCCCGAGGTTGACCAGCAGACCGACGACGGCGACGGCGGTCACCGCCAGCCCGTGCACCGCGGTCGGATGCAGCAGGCGGTCGATCGCGCTCCAGGCGATGCCGAGGATCACCGCCAGCATGAAGCCGGCGTTGCCCAGCGCGGCGAGGATCTCGATGCGCTGCAGGCCGAAGGAGAGGCGCGCCGTGGGCGGGCGCCGCGCCGCCCAGGCGGCCGAGGCGGCGATGGCCAGCGCCAGGGCGTCGGTGAGCATGTGGCCGGCGTCGGAGAGCAGCGCCAGCGAGCCGGCCCACCAGCCGGCGCCGGCTTCGACCGCGGCGTAGAGCAGCGTGGCGGCGAGGGCCAGCGGCAGGTAGGCGGCGTGGCCGTGTGCGTGGTGGTGATGGTGATGGGCGTGGTCGTGCGCCATGATCACGAAACCAGCGCCGCCGCGTGTCGGGCGATCATCCATTCCTCGTTGGTCGGCAGGACGAGGACGTCGACCTTGCTGCCGGCGGCCGAGATGCGCGCGGCGTGGCGGGCGTTGGCGTCGTCGTCCAGCTGCACGCCCAGCCACGCTGCCTGCCCGCAGATGCGCGCGCGCACCGGCGCGGCATGCTCGCCGATGCCGGCGGTGAATACCAGCGCGTCGAGTCCGCCGAGCGCCGCCACCAGCGAGCCCAGCTCCCGGGCGATGCGGTAGCAGAACAGCTCGACCGCCTCGGCCGCTTCCGGCGCCGGGCTGGCGAGCAGGGTGCGCATGTCCTGGCTCAGGCCGGAGACGCCGAGCAGGCCCGATTCCTTGTAGAGCAGCCGGCTGATGGCCTCGGCATCCATCCGATGGAAGGCCATCAGGTGCAGCAGCACGCCCGGGTCGAGGGCGCCGCAGCGGGTGCCCATCATCAGGCCGTCCAGCGCGGTGAAGCCCATCGTGGTGGCGACGCTGCTGCGCCGCTGCATGGCGCACATCGAGGCGCCGTTGCCGAGGTGCGCCACGACGACGCGGCCCTCCGCCCGGGCGCCCAGGTGCGGCGGCAGCGCGCCGGCGATGTACTCGTAGGAGAGGCCGTGGAAGCCGTAGCGCTTGATGCCCGCCTCCGACAGGCGGCGCGGCAGGGCGAAGCGGCGCGCCAGCTCGGGCTGCCTCATGTGGAAGGCGGTGTCGAAGCAGGCCACCTGCGGCACGTCCGGCATGAGGGCGGATAGGGCGCGGATGCCGGCGATGTTGTGCGGCTGGTGCAACGGCGCCAGGGGGACCAAGCCGGCCAGCGCCTCGACGTCGGCGGGCGCCAGCAGAACGGGCGCGGCATAGCGCTCGGCGCCGTGCACCACGCGGTGGCCGACCGCGGCGATCCGCCAGCCTTCGTCGTGTTCGTCGAGCCAGCGCACAAGGAAGTCCAGCGTGCGGCGATGCTGCGCTTCGGCTGGCAGATTCGCCAGTTCGGCAAAAGTCCGTTCCGCCAGCACGGCGCCGCCGGCGTCCTGCGCCCTGAGGCGCGGCTGGGCGCCGATGCCGTCGATCTCGCCGCGCAGCGCGGCCTGCGGCTGCAGCGGTTCGCCGCGCCCGAAGAGGGCGAACTTGATGCTCGATGAGCCGGCGTTGATGGTCAGTATTGCTTCGGTCATTTCGCCTGCGACTGCTTCCGTTTCGCATGCGCCATCAGCAGCGCGATGGCGCAGGAGGCGGCGCGGGTCTCGGCGGTGTCGGCGCGGCTGGTCAGCACGATCGGCACGCGGGCGCCGACCACCACCCCGGTCATCAGCGCCTCGGCCAGGTACTCGAGCTGCTTGGCCAGCATGTTGCCGGATTCGAGATCGGGCACCACCAGGATGTCGGCGCGGCCGGCCACGGCCGAGAGGATGCCCTTGGTCTTGGCGGCGACGATGGAGATGGCGTTGTCGAAGGCCAGCGGCCCGTCGAGCACGCCGCCGGCGATCTGGCCGCGGTCGGCCATCTTGCACAGGGCGGCGGCATCCAGCGTGGCACGCATCTTCGGCGTCACGGTTTCCACCGCGGCGAGGATCGCCACTTTCGGCTCGGGGATGCCCAGCACCAGCGCCAGGTCGATGGCGTTCTGCACGATGTCGGCCTTGCATTCGAGGTCCGGCTCGATGTTGATGGCGGCGTCGGTGATCAGCAGCGGCTTCGGGTAGGTCGGCACGTCGGCAAGGAAGACGTGGCTGATGCGCCGCGCCGTGCGCAGGCCGTTGATGCCGACCACTTCGCTCATCAGCTCGTCGGTGTGGAGCGATCCCTTCATCAGCGCCTCTGCCCTGCCCTCGCGCGCCAGCGCCACGGCGCGCGCGGCGGCGGCGTGGCTGTGCTCGGCGTCGACCAGCGTCAGTCCGGCGAGGTCGATGCCCTGCTGCTCGGCCACGGCGCGCATCTTCGAGAGCGGGCCGATCAGGGTCGGCACGATGAGGCCGGCCTGGGTGGCTTCGACCACGCCGAGCAGGGATTCCTTGTCGCAGGGATGCGCCACCGCCATCGGGATCGGCGCCAGGCCGCGGGTACGGTCGAGCAGGTGCTGGTAGCGGGCTTCGCGGTCGACGATGGTGACTTCCGGCAGCTCGACGCGCGGGCGCTTGATCTTCTCGGTCGGTGCCAGCACCTCGGCGGTGCCGCGGATCACCGTCTGGCCGTCCTGGTTGGTGCACACGCAGTCGAAGAGGATGTGGTGGTTGTGGTCGAACTTGCGCGTTGCGGTGAGCGTCACGGTGATGGTGTCGCCGATGCCGACCGGGCGCGAGAAATGCAGCGTCTGGTCGATGTAGATGGTGCCGGGGCCGGGGAACTGGGTGCCCAGCACGGTGGAGATCAGCGCGCCGCCCCACATGCCGTGGGCGATCACCTCGCGGAACAGGCCGCTCTTGGCGTATTCGGGGTCGACGTGGGCCGGATTGACGTCGCCCGACATGATGGCGAAGAGCTGGATGTCCTCCGGCCTGAGGGTCCGCACCAGGGTGGCGGTGTCGCCGACGCGGATCTCGTCGAAGGTGCGGTTCTCTATGTATTCCATGGCTTGCATGATGGTTTCCGGTTGCCTGTGCACTGTTCGAATCTATTCCGCGAAGAGGTCAAAAACATTGCGCCGCATCAATGTTTCAGGGCTTGGCATAAGTGATGCGGTAGATGGCGCCGGCATGGTCGTCGGAGACCAGCAGCGAGCCGTCGGGCAGCACCAGCAGGTCGGCCGGGCGGCCCCAGGCGGATTCGCCCTGCAGCCAGCCTTCGGCGAAGGGCTCGTAGGCGACGGCGCGGTTGCCCTGCAGGCGCACCAGGGTGACGCGGTAGCCGGTCTTCTTCGTCCGGTTCCACGAGCCGTGCTCGGCGATGAAGACCTGGTGGCGGTATTCCGGCGGGAACATCGCGCCGTCGTAGAAGCGCATGCCGAGGGCGGCGACGTGCGCGCCGAGGTTCTGCGCCGGCGGCGCGAACTCGGCGCAGGGCCGCTGCCGGCCGAACTCGGGATCGGCCAGGGTGCCGCCATGGCAGTAGGGGTAGCCGAAGTGCAGGCCGGGACGCGGCGCGCGGTTGAGTTCGTCGGGCGGCGCGTCGTCGCCGAGCCAGTCGCGGCCGTTGTCGGTGAACCACAGCTCCCGGGTCTCCGGATGCCAGGCGAAACCGACCGTGTTGCGCACGCCGCGGGCGAACACCTCCGGCTGCGAGCCGTCCGGGTTCATGCGCAGGATGTTGGCGTAGCGGTCGGGATCGGGGGCGCAGATGTTGCAGGGCGCGCCGACCGGCACGTAGAGCTTGCCGTCCGGGCCGAAGGCGATGAACTTCCAGCCGTGGTGGGTCTCGCGCGGCAAGCCGTCGCGCACCACCGCCGGCGGCGGCGGGTCGTCGAGGCGGCGCTCGATGCCGTCGAAGCGCAGGATGCGGCTCAGCGCCGAGACGTAGAGCGCGCCGTCGCGGTAGGCTACGCCGACCGGCAGCTGCAGGCCCTCGGCGAGGAGATGGGTCTTGGTCACCCTGTAGGCGGCGTCGAACTCGAGGGCATGCACCTTGCCTGCCCGCATCGAGCCGACGAACAGGGTGTTGCGCGCGCCGAGCGCCATGCCGCGGGCGTTGTCGACGCGGGCGAACAGGGCGATGCGGAAGCCGGGGGGCAGCTTGATCTGATGCAGCGGCAGCTCGGACGCGGCGGCGGCCGGCGGCAGCAGGGCGAGGAGCAGGGCGAGGAGCAGGGCGGGGAGCAGGGCGAGCAGGCGGCGCATGCGGCGCATGATAACCCCGCCGTCTTGTCATCGACGTTAACCCCGACATAGACTGCGGGTATGCACGAGGGGATGAGCGACGAGGCGCTGATGCTGGCCTACCGCGACGGCGACGCCGGCGCCTTCGAGGCGCTCTACCGGCGCTGGCGCAGCCGGCTCTACCGCTATCTGCTGCGCCAGTGCGGCAATGCCGCCGAGGCCGACGAGCTGTTCCAGGACATCTGGCTGAAGGTGGTGAACGCCCGGCGGGGCTACGAGGTCGCGGCGAAGTTCTCCACCTGGCTGTTCCGCATCGCCCACAACCGCCTCATCGACCACTACCGCGCCCGGGGCCGCGCCGAGATCGCCAGCTTCGACGACGACCCTGACGACGCCGATGCCGTCGCGGCGCTGCCGGCCCGGCCCCACGAGCAGCCCGAGGCCCTGCTCGAGCGCAAGGCCCTGGCCGAGGAACTGGTGCGGCGGATCGAGGCCCTGCCGGCCGCCCAGCGCGAGACCTTCCTGCTGAGCGAGGAGGGCGAGTTGACCTTGGAGGAGATCGCCGCCGCCACCGGAGTGAACCGCGAGACGGCGAAGAGCCGATTGCGCTATGCCCTCAATAAATTGCGGGCCGGCCTGAAGGAGTTGAGATGACGGACGAACTGCGCGACGAACGGCTCTCCCGGCTCTATCGCGAGAGCGCGGCCGGCGAGCCGCCGCCGGCGCTGGATGCGGCCATCCTGGCGGCCGCCCGCGCCGCCGTCGCCCCTGCGCCGCCTCGGCGTCCCGGCTGGCGGGCCTGGATGCTGCCGACGAGCCTGGCTGCCACGGTGGTGCTGACGGTGAGTCTCACCTTGGTGGTCCGGCAGGAGCAGGAACGGGTCGAGGCAGAGGCGCCGCCGCCCGCGGCGCCGTCCAGGCCGGCGGAGTCGGAGGCTGCGGCCCCAGCCGTGAGGCAGGAAAAGGCCGCGACAGCCATCGAACAAAAGGCGGCCGCGCCGCCGTCCGGTCTCAAGCGGGAAGAGGTGCGGCCCCAGTCGGAACCCCTGGCCAGGCCGGCCGCCACCGAAGCCCCGGCTGCGCCGGCCGTCGCTGCGCCGCCACCGGCGCCGGCGCCCGCCGCCGCCGATGCGGTGGAGTCGCGTGCCAAAGCGGCGGCGCCGCTGCGCCCGGAAGCCGCCAGGGCCGCCGTCGCCCGCACGCCCGAGCAATGGCTGGAGGAAATCCGCCAGCTGAAAAGTCAGGGAAAGGAAAAGGAGGCGGCCGAATCGCTGGCGGCCTTCCGCCAGGCCTTTCCGGACTACCGGCTGCCCGAGGATTTGCGCTAGGACTTAATCAGCGCGGTCGAGCAGGGCCATCTCGGCCTCCTCCGCGCAGTGGAACAACGCGCCCTCGGGGGTCTGGATCACATAGCCGCCGTCCAGGTGCGCCCAGTCGTCCACCCGGAAGGCGTCGCTGTGCAGGCCGTGTCCGATCATGTAGACGATC
>JAEUNH010000259.1 GCA_016791205.1 Rhodocyclaceae bacterium
CCTCATCGGCACGCTGGCCACCCTGCCGCAACTGGCGCAGGATGCCCAACTCAAGCCGCCGACCCTCATCATCGTCGGCGAGGTGGTCAGGCTGCACGACAAGCTCAAGTGGTTCGACCCCGCCGGCGCGCCCGACGTCGGCAGTTGGAAGAAGGACAAATAAAAAGGCGCAGAGCTTTCGCTTCGCGCCTTTCCTGAAACCCGGACCTCCCCGCCGCCGCCTGCCCGGCCGCCATGCTTACAGGCGCTGTGCGGACTAGGGATTCCGGTTCCACCTTGCCGCGCTCCCCGAGCCGGGAGGGGCTTGCATCGCAGTGTTGAACGAATCCTAGGCGCACCGCCGGAAAAAGTCTGTGAAGTGCGTCACGGTCGCCAGGAATTCAGTCCGACGAGCCCTTCGAACCCGCCAGGGCCAATTCGGCGGCGGCGGCAACATCCTTCCAGCCGAAGACCTCGATGTCATGGCGCGTCTGGCGCTGGCTGCCACCGTAGATCAGTCCTCCCCCGGCCTCTCCGGACCAGCCGGCGAACTTGCGCAGGGTACCGAACCAGTCCCCCGCGATGGTTTTCCCCGACTTGATCTCCACCGGGAACAGGTGCTCGCCTTTCTCGATGAGCAGGTCGATCTCATGGCCGCTGTTGTCGCGCCAGTAATAAAGCCGGGGCGCCAACGCGCGGTTGCAACGGTACTTGACGAACTCCGAGACGACCCAGGTTTCGAAAAGCGGCCCGCGCAGCGAACCCAATGCCAGTTGCTTGGGCGATTCCACCCCGGCCAGCCACGCCGCCAGGCCGGAATCGTAGAAATACAGCTTCGCTGTCTTGCTCAACCGCTTGCCGAAATTGCGATGGTGCGGCGGCAGCAGCATGACCAGGTAGCTCGCCTCGAGAATGGATATCCAGGCCTTTGCCGTGTTGTAGGTGATGCCGCAGTCGGCGGCGAGCGCCGAGTAATTGACCGGCTGCGCCGTGCGCGCGGCGCACATGCGCACGAAGCGGCGGAAGGCATTCAGGTCGCGCACATTGACCATCTGCCGCACGTCGCGCTCGACATAGGTCGCCACATAATCCGCATACCAGACGTGGGGCGGGATGTTACGGTCGTAGATGCTCGGATAGAGCCCCTGCCAGAGCAGCGCGTCGAGGTCGGTCGCCTGCCCCGCTTCCGCCAGTTCCGCCTGCGAGAAGGGCAGCAGGTGCACCAGCCCGACCCGACCGGCAAGACTCTGGCTGATGCCGGCCAGCAACCCGAATTGCTGCGAGCCGGTCAGGACGAACAATCCCATGCGCCGATCGCCATCGACGCGCGTCTGCAGATAGGAAAAGAGTTCGGGGCAGCGTTGCGCCTCGTCGAGCACCGCGCCATCGGGGTACTCGGCGAGAAAGCCGCGCGGGTCGGCCAGCGCGAAGTCGCGCGCATCGGGGTCCTCCAGGCTGACATAGGGCTTGCCGGGGAAAACGCCCTTGGCGAGCGTAGTCTTGCCCGCCTGGCGCGGGCCGGTAATGGCGACAATCGGGTAGAAGCCGGCAAGCCGGCGAGCCGTTGCTTCGGCATGGCGGGGGATCATGCCGGCATGATCCCGCCGTTATTACAGATTGTCAATTGTATTTATATTCTGTAATAACAATGATTCATCAGTATGTTACCGCTCCCTGCCGGCCTCGTGCCAGGCCTTCTGCAGCGGCGAGAGCAGATACTCCAGCACGCTGCGGGTGCCGAGCAGGATCTCCGCCGTGGCCTGCATGCCGGCGGCGAGCGGCAGGCGC
>JAEUNH010000039.1 GCA_016791205.1 Rhodocyclaceae bacterium
GAGCTTGTCCACCTCGTCGATGAAGACGATGCCACACTGGGCCCGGGCCACCTCGCCGTCGGCCTTCTCCAGCAGGCGCTGCAGGATGGCGTCGATCTCCTCGTTGACGAACTCGGTCTGCGCCAGCGAGGTGGCGTCGGCGGTGACAAAGGGCACCTTCAGGGCCCGCGCCAGGGTCTCGCACAGCAGGGTCTTGCCGGTGCCGGTGGAGCCGACCAGCAGGACGTTGCTCTTGGCCAGCTCGGCGGTCTCGCTGCGCGCCTTGGCCAGCTTCTTGTAGTGGGAGTAGACCGCGACGGCGATCACCTTCTTGGCCTCGTCCTGGCCGACCACGTACTGGTCGAGGTACTTGACGATCGAACTGGGAGTCATGGCGGGATTATGCCCGCAAGGCGGCCCGGGTTGCCACAATCAGGGCGCGAGGCGATACTGGGCGCATCGATTCCTGACCATCACCGAGATGCCCCCAACCACCTGGCCGGCCTGTTTGAAAGCGGCACGCTGGCTCCTCCTGCCGCTCGCCGCCCTCATCGTCGCCCCGGCGCCGGCCGCCGACGAACCGGCCCCGTTCGCCACCGTCTGGCGCCTGCGCGGCGATCTGCGCGCCGCCGGCCCCGCCGGCGCCGAGCGCAGCCTGCGCGAGGGCGACAGCGTGCGGGTCGGCGAACGGCTGCGGGCCGCCGCCACCGGCGAGGCGGTGTTGAAGACCGCCGATGCCGGCTACCTGGCGGTGCGGCCCGGCGCCGAGTTCGTGGCCGAGCGCTTCGCCGCCGAAGGCGGGCCCGGCGACAACCTGACCCTGCGCCTGGTAAGCGGCGGCCTGCGCGTCATCACCGGCTGGATCGGCCGCCTGAACCGCGCCGGCCACCGCGTCGTCACCCCGACAGCCACCATCGGCATCCGCGGCACCGACCACGAGCCCTACGTCGTCTCCGCCGAGCTGGCCAGGACGCTCTCGCAGCGCGCCGGCACCTACGATAAGGTGAACCGCGGCGGCACCACCCTCGAAGTCGACGGCAACGCCATCGACATCGATACCGGCAAGGTCGGCTTCGTGCGCGCCGCCACGCCCTACAAGTCGCGGGCCCTGATGACGCTGCTGCTGCCGGTGCTGCTGGACAAGGTGCCGGATTTCTACGTGCCGGGCGCCTTCGACGCCGAGCTCGACGCCCTGGCCGAGGGGGTCGAGGCCGACAGCCAGCGCCGGCTCGATGAGCGGCGGCGAGCCGCGCCCTCGGCCACTCCCGCCTCGCCGCCCGCCGCGCCCGCCGCGACAAGCACGCCGGCCGAAGCGCCCCAAGCCATCACGCCGGCAGCCCCAGCGGCTCCGCCAAGCGCCTCGCCCTGCGAGGCCCCGGCGCGCGACTGGCTGGCCCGACTCGATGCGGCCATCGGACGGCGCGACGCCCGTGCCGTCGTCGACCTGTTCGCGCCGGAGGCAACGGTGAAGGCCCATGTGCGCGGCGGCG
Organism: Rhodocyclaceae bacterium; assembly: GCA_016791205.1. GTDB lineage: Bacteria > Pseudomonadota > Gammaproteobacteria > Burkholderiales > Rhodocyclaceae > Desulfobacillus. The sequence continues at coordinate 1,470 of JAEUNH010000039.1, forward strand.
ACGGCGCCCTCAAGACCCTTGAGTTCAATCGCGAGGAACTGGCCCGCAGCAGCGTCGACGCGGTGCTCGGCCTGCAGGACTTCCGCCAGCGCCGCCCGCTGATCGAGGGCCGTCCGGCCGAAGGCGCCAGGGGCTGCGCCCGCGTCGCCGTGCGCAGCGTCTCGATCGAACAGGGAATGCGCGAGGGCAAGGCCTACCGCTTCGAATCGCTGGAGGAATACCTGCTCGAACGCCGCGCCGGCAGGTGGCTGGCGATCCGGGCCGAAACCACCCAGCGCTGAGCGCCGCGCGCCACGCCGTATCGCCGTATTGCGCAGACCGACTTTTTTTCCGCTACTGCGCCAACCGGCCGTCGCGCCAGACGGCCAGGGCCTCGCGGGCGTCCTGCAGGGTGTTCATCAGGCGCACCCCGGCCAGCGGGTTGTGCCGCGCCACCCCCGCACCGCCGACCCACAGCTCGATTGTGCCGGGCAGCCGGCTGCGCAGCTGGCCGATCAGCGGCCCGGCCTGGCGCGATGGAAAGGCGGCGGAGAACGACAGCGCGACGATGTCGGCCTGCTGCGCCTCGGCGGCGCGGCAGATGTCGGCCAGCGGCGTCTGGGTGCCGAGCGAGATGCAGGTGGCGCCCTCGAGCGTCATCAGCGCCTCGATCATCAGCAGGCCGAGCACGTGCTGCTCTTCGGGCACGGTGGTGAGCAGCAGACGGGGCCGGCCGCTGGCCGGCGGCAGCGCGCCGATGGCCTGCCGCAAGGTGGCCTGCATCAGTTCCGTGTAGAGGTGCTCCTCGAAAACCTGGATCTCGCCGCGCTCCCAGGCCTCCCCCACGGCCCTGTTGAGCATGGGGACCTTGTCCAGGACGAACTGCTGCAGCCCCAGGCTATGCAAGTCATGCCGCAGCAGGTCGCGCAGGCCGCCCGCATCGTGCTTGCGCAACTGGTCGAGGACCCCGCTCTGCAGGGCTGACTGATCCCCCTCCGCCTCGGCCACGGCCAGCGGCTGGGTGAGGGCCGCCAGTTCTTCATCGGGCAGCGACATGAGCTTCCCCGGGCGCCAGCCCTTTGACATCAAGCGCTTGATCAAACGTATCTTTTCTACCTGATCCAAAGGGTAGCCACGCTCACCGCCGTCATCCCGCTCGGGCTGGGGGAAGCCATAACGACGTTCCCACATCCGCAAGGTGTCCTTCAGCACGCCGGTTTCCCGTTCCACCGCAGAAATATTCATCAACAGTCGGCTCATATAATTGTCCTGGACAAATACTTGACATTTGAAATTGATGTGGCTATATTAAGCTCATATTAACTATTTGTCCAGGACATTTATGAAAACAATTTCTGCCTCCTTATTTGTGTCCGCCACCCTGGTTTCCTTCCTGGCGCTGGCGGCCGACCGGTCTTCGACAGGGTATTACAAGAGCCAAGCGCCCGCCGCGCAGCCCGACCGGCAAGCCATGCCACAGCGGGCCGACTGCCATATTGACCAGGACAGTCAGTCTGTCCGCATGCTGCTGATCGCCCATACCCTCGGCCGTTCGCAGCCCATCTGCCTGCCGGCACCGCACAACGCCGCCCAGTCCGGCCTCGTCGCCGGCTGAACATCGAGACTCGATGCATCGCCCCAACCCGCCACGGAGACATGACATGAACGCACCCGAAAGATTCTTCCTTCCCGACATCCAGGCCAGCGCCGACCACCGCCAGCAGGCCATCGACAAGGTCGGCGTGAAAGGCCTGCGCTATCCCCTGGCCCTGTTCGACGCGCAGGGCCGGGTGCAGCACACCGTGGCCGAGGTCAGCCTGGCCGTCGGCCTGCCGCCCGAGGTGAAAGGCACCCACATGTCGCGCTTCGTCGAGTTGCTGGAGAAGAAGCGCCCGGCGCTGACCGGCGAGCGGCTGCTGGGCATGCTCGATGAGATGCTGCGTCGCCTGGATGCCGACAGCGGCGAGATCGAACTGGCCTTCCCCTACTTCGTTTCCAAGGAGGCGCCCGTCTCCGGCGTCGAGAGCCTGCTCGACTACGACGTGCGGCTGCGGGCGGAAAAGCGCCCGGGCCGCCCCGCCGGGCTGCTTATGACGGTGGTGGCGCCGGTGACCAGCCTGTGCCCCTGCTCGAAGAAGATCTCCGACTACGGCGCCCACAACCAGCGCTCGCACATCACCCTCGAGGTGCGCCTGCGTTCCGAGATGTCGCCCGACGCGCTGCTGCGCCTGGCCGAGGAGGAAGCCTCCTGCGAGGTCTTCGGCCTGCTCAAGCGGCCGGACGAGAAGTGGGTCACCGAGCGCGCCTACGACAACCCGAAGTTCGTCGAGGACCTGGTGCGCGACATCGCCCTGCGCCTGAAGCGCGAGCCGCGCATCGCCGAGTGGACCGTCAAGTCGGAGAACTTCGAATCCATCCACAACCACTCGGCCTACGCCGAGATCAGCGGCAGCAACGGGGAAAACAAATGATGAACGCCAACCGCAAGCGCATCGCCGTCGTCGGCTCGGGCATCTCCGGGCTTTCCGCCGCCTGGCTGCTGGCGCAGCGCCACGCCGTGACGCTCTACGAGGCGGCCCCGCGCCTGGGCGGCCACACGAACACTGTCGACGTCACCCTCGACGGCGTGACGCATCCGGTGGACACCGGCTTCCTCGTCTTCAACCACAAGACCTATCCGAACCTCACCGCCCTCTTCGACCACCTCGGGGTGAACAGCGTCGAGAGCGAGATGTCCTTCGCCGTCAGCCTGGAGTCGCCGCGCATCGAGTGGGCCGGCTCCAGCCTGGCCACGGTGTTCGGGCAGAAACGCAACCTGGTGCGGCCGGAATTCTGGCGCATGCTGGCCGACATCCTGCGCTTCAACCGCGAGAGCCTGGAATGGCTGCTGCGCCACGCCGACGACGGCATCACCCTGCGCGCCTTCCTCGCCGCCGGGGGCTACTCGCGCGCCTTCGCCGACTGGTATCTGCTGCCGATGGCGGCGGCGATCTGGTCCTGCCCGCCCGGTCGCATGCTCGACTACCCGCTCGCCACCTTCGTCCGCTTCTGCCACAACCACGGCCTGCTGCAGGTGTTCGACCGGCCGCTGTGGCGAACCGTGCTCGGCGGCGGCCGGGAATACGTGAACAAGCTCGCCGCCGGCATCGAGGACATCCGCCTCGCCACGCCGGTGCGGCGCCTGTTCCGGACCCCGCGCGGGGTGCTGCTGGCCCACGACGCCGACGTCGAGGAATTCGACCAGGTGGTGCTGGCCTGCCACAGCGACCAGGCGCTGGCCATCCTCGACGAAGAGGCCTCGCCGGCCGAGCGGCGGGTGCTGGGCGCCATCCGCTACCAGCCCAACCACGCCGTGCTGCACACCGACGCCGCGCTGCTGCCGCGCGAGCGCGGCCTCTGGTCGGCCTGGAACTACCTGTCGGGCAGCGACGAGCACGAACAGCGCCCGGTGTCGGTGTCCTACCTGATCAACCGCCTCCAGCCGCTGCCGTTCAAGCAGCCGGTGGTGGTGACCCTCAACCCGCAGCGCGCCCCGGCGCAGGACAAGACCATCGCCTCCTTCACCTACGCGCATCCGATTTTCGACGGCCCGGCCATCGCCGCCCAGCGGGAACTGCCTGCCCTCTCGGGACGCGACCGCGTCTGGTTCTGCGGCGCCTGGGGCGGCTACGGTTTCCACGAGGACGGCCTGCGCTCCGGCCTGGCCGTGGCCGGCGCCCTCGGCTGCCGCGCGCCCTGGCACGGCAAATTGGACAAAGCAGCATGAGCAGTGCGCGCATCCTCTTCGGTTCGGTGATGCACCGCCGGCTGCGGCCGGCGCAGCACCGCTTCGTCTACCCGGTGTTCGGCCTGCTGCTGCCGCTCGACCGGCTGGACCAGGCGGATGCGCCGTTCTTCTCGGTAAACCGGCGCAACCTGTTCTCCTTCCGCTACGCCGACCACGGCGCGCGCGACGGCTCGCACCCGCTGCCGTGGATCCGCGCCCTGCTGGCGCGAGAGGGCGTCGTCGCCGACGGCGAGATCTGGCTGCAGTGCTTTCCGCGCATGCTGGGCTACGTCTTCAACCCGGTCAGCTTCTGGTACTGCCACGACCGCGGCGGCGCGCTGCGCGCCGTGCTGGCCGAGGTGAACAACACCTTCGGCGAGCGCCACAACTATCTGGTCGCCCATGCCGACGGCCGGCCGATCCGCGACGGCGAGGCACTCGAGGCGCGCAAGGTGTTCCATGTCTCGCCCTTCATGGCAGTGCAGGGCCACTACCGCTTCCGCTTCCATGCCCGGCCCGACGATCCGCGCCGGCTGGCGCGCATCGACCACGCCGACGCCAACGGCGACCTGCTGCACACGGCGATTTCCGGCACTGCCGCGCCGCTCACCGGCGCCCGCCTCATGGGCGCCTTCTTCGGTTATCCGTGGATGACGCTCGGCGTGATGGCGCGCATCCACTGGCAGGCGCTGCGGCTGTGGCTGAAGCGCGTGCCCTTCTTCAGCAAACCCCAGCCCCCGCTCGAGGAGACGACGCGATGAACACCCTGGCCAACACGCTATCCCTGCCCCAGCCAACCCGCGCCGGCCTGCCGGCTTCGGCCCGCCCGCTGCTGCGGCTGCTCGAGCGCCTCGACGGCGGCTCGCTCGAACTGAGCCTGCCCGATGGGAGCTGCCGCATCTTCGCCGGCGCCGGCCCGCGCCACGCCGCCATGGATATCCGCGACTGGGCGCTGTTCGACGCGGTGCTGGCGCGCGGCGACATCGGCCTGGCCGAGGCCTGGCTCGACGGCCAGTGGGAATCGCCCGACCCGGCCGCCCTGCTCACCCTGCTGGCGGAGAACCGCGACGCCCTGGCGCGGGCCCTCTACGGCAGCGCCTGGTCGCTCTTCGGCGCGCGCCTGCGCCACGCCTTCAACGCCAACACCCGTGCCGGCTCGAGGCGCAACATCCTCGCCCACTACGATCTCGGCAACGACTTCTACCGCCTCTGGCTCGATCCGGGCATGAGCTACTCCTCGGCGCTCTACGAGGGCGATCCGCAGCGGCCGCTGCAGGAGGCGCAGGAGGCTAAGAACCGCCGCATCCTCTCGAAGCTGCAGGCGACACCCGGCCAGCGCGTGCTCGAGATCGGCTGCGGCTGGGGCGGCTTCGCCGAGCTGGCGGCGCGCGACGGGCTGGCGGTGCACGGCATCACCCTGTCGCCCTCCCAGCTCGCCTACGCGGGCGAGCGCATGGCCCGCGCCGGCCTCGACGGCCGCGCGCGCTTCTCGCTCACCGACTACCGCGACCTCGCCGGCCGCTACGACCACATCGTCTCGGTGGAGATGTTCGAGGCGGTGGGCGAGCGCTGGTGGCCGGCCTGGTTCGCCGCCGTGGCGCGCAACCTGGCGCCGGGCGGGCGCGCCGTGGCGCAGAGCATCGTCATCCGCGACGACCTCTTCGCGCGCTACCGCAAGGGCACCGACTTCATCCAGCAGATGGTCTTCCCGGGCGGCATGCTGCCTTCCATTTCCGCCTTCCGCGAGCAGGCCGGGCGCGCCGGGCTGGAGGTGCGCGAGGCCTTCGCCTTCGGCCGCGACTACGCCCGCACCCTGGCCGAATGGGCGAAGAACTTCGAGGCAGCCTGGCCGCAGATCGCCCGCCTCGGCTTCGACGAGCGCTTCCGTCGCCTGTGGCGCTTCTACCTCGCCTACTGCGAGGCTGGCTTCGCCGCAGGCTCGACCGACGTCGTCCAGTTCGAGCTGGCCCACGCGCGATGAGGCCCTGGCTGCTCCTGCTGATGCTTCTCGCCGCACCGGCGCAGGCGTTGCCCGAGGCGGCGCGCAGCGAGGCCGACTGGCGGCGCTGGGGCAGCGCCGAAATGACCTGGCTCGGCTTCAAGCTTTACCGCGCCACGCTGTGGGTGGCGGGCGAGGCGCCGCCCGAACCTCGGCCGCCGCTGGCGCTGGTGCTTGAATACCGGCGCGCCATCCCCGGCGAGCGCATCGTCCGCTCCAGCGAGGAGGAGATGCGCCGCCTCGGCGCCGACGAGGCGGAACTGGCGCGCTGGGGCGAGGCGATGCGCGCACTGTTCCCCGATGTCGCGCCGGGCGACACGCTCACCGGAATCCACCTGCCCTCCGGCGGCGCGCGCTTCTATTTCCGCGAGCGGTTGCTCGGCGACATCGCCGATGCCGAGTTCGCGCGCCGCTTCTTCGCCATCTGGCTCGACCCGCGCACGCGCGCGCCGGCCGTGCGCAGCGCCCTGCTGCAGGGACCTCCGCCGTGAATGCCGCAATCAACGTCCCCCTGGCGCCGCGCCACTGGCTCGCCTACGGCGCGCTCGGCCTGCCGCTGGCGATGGCGGCGCTGCCGGTATATGTGCACGTGCCGCGCTTCTACGCCGAGACGGTCGGCATCGACCTGGCCCTGCTCGGCGTCGTGCTGCTCGCCGCGCGCCTGCTCGACGCCGGCCTCGACCCCCTGATCGGCTGGTGGGGCGACCGCCGCCGCGCCCGCCGGAGCATGATCCTGCTGGCCCTGCCCTGCCTGGCGCTGGGCATGCTGGCGCTGCTGCATCCGCCGGCGGCGCGGGCCCTGCCCTGGCTGGCCGGCGCGCTGGCCCTCACCTACTTCGGCTACAGCCTGGCCACCATCGCCCTGCAGGCCTGGGGCGCGGAACTCGGCCGCGACGCCCGCGAGCGCACCCTGCTCACCGCCAGCCGCGAGGGCTTCGGCCTGCTCGGCGTGGTCGTTGCCGCGGTGCTGCCCGGCCTGCTCGCCGCCGACGCGGCGACCGGACTGTCGCGCCTGGCCTGGGTCTTCGTCGCCACGCTCGCCGTGCTGGCGGGACTGACTTTGCTCGGCGCGCCGCGCCCGCCACTCGTCGATGCCAGGACGCAGGACGCCGCGCCGCCGCTCGCCGCGCTCGGCGACGCCGCCTTCCGGCGCCTGCTCGCGGTGTACCTTGCCAGCGGCATTGCCGCCGCCCTGCCGGCCACCCTGGTGCTGTTCTTCGTCGCCGACGTGCTGCAGGCGGAAGCCTGGGGCGGCGCCTTCCTTGCCCTGTATTTCATCGCCGGCGCCGCCGGCCTCGCCGGCTGGGTGAAGCTGGCGCGGCGCATCGGCCGGGTGCGCGCCTGGATCGCCGGCATGGCGCTGTCCTCGCTCGCCTTCGTCTGGGCCTATGCGCTGGGCGCCGGCGACGTCGCCGCCTTCGCCGCCATCTGCCTGCTGTCGGGCCTCGCCCTCGGCGCCGACCTCGCCTTTCCGCCGGCGCTGCTCGCCGACCTGGCCGAGCGCGAGCGCGCCAGCGCGCGTGCCGGCGGCTACTTCGGCTGGTGGGGGCTGGCCACCAAGCTGAATCTCGCCCTGGCCGCCGGCATCAGCCTGCCGCTGCTCGCCTGGCTCGGCTACCGGCCCGGCGAAGCCGGCGGCGCGACGGCGCTGGCCGCCGTGTATTGCCTGCTGCCGATCGGATTCAAATTGATCTCCGCCGCGCTCGCCTGGCGCTGGCGCCACACCCTGGAGGAATCGCCATGAAAACCCTGTACGCCCTCGCCTTGACCCTCGGCCTCGCCGGCTGCGCCGGCGTGCCGGTCGAGAAATACCGCGCCGAGCAGCCGAAGCTCGACCTCGCCGAATACTTCAACGGCACGCTCGACGGCTGGGGCCTGTTCCAGGACCGCTCGGGCGAGGTGGTGAAGCGCTTCCATGTCGTCATCGAGGCGAGCTGGCAGGGCAACACCGGCACGCTCGACGAAAAATTCGCCTGGTCCGACGGCACGACTTCGCGGCGCGTGTGGACCCTCGTCAGGGAAGGCGACGGCAGATATTCCGGCCGCGCCGACGACGTCGTCGGCACGGCGGTCGGCGAAGCCGCCGGCAACGCCCTGCGCTGGCGCTACGTGCTGGCGCTGCCGGTCGACGGCAAGACCTGGCACGTCGACTTCGACGACTGGATGTTCCTGATGGACGACAAGGTGATGCTCAACCGCTCCGTCATGTCGAAATGGGGCTTCCGCCTCGGCGAAGTAACGCTGTCGTTCCGCAAGCGATGAACCCGCCGATCCGCGATTGGCAGGGCCGGCGCGTCTGGCTGATGGGCGCTTCCAGCGGCATCGGCGAGGCGCTGGCGCGGGCGCTCGCCGCGGCCGGCGCGCGCGTGGCCCTCTCGGCGCGGCGCGCCGAGCGCATCGCGGCCCTCGCCGGCGAACTGCCGCAGGCCCTGGCGCTGCCCTGCGACGCCACCGACGGGGAGGCGATGGCCGGCGCGCGCGACCGGCTCGCCGCCGACTGGGGCGGCGTCGATGTGGCGATCTACCTGGCGGGCGACTACGTGCCGATGCGCGCCTGGGACTACGCGCCGCAGGCGGCGGCGCGCATGGTCGCGGTGAACTTCGCCGGCGCCATGGCCTTCGCCGCGGCGCTGACGCCGCTGCTGCTGAAGCAGGGCAATGGCCAGCTCGCCTTCGTTTCCAGCGTCGCCGGCTACCGCGGCCTGCCCAAGGCGCTGGTCTATGGCCCGACCAAGGCGGCGCTGATCAACTTCGCCGAGACGCTCTGGCTCGACCTCGCGCCGCGCGGCATCGGCGTGCGGGTGATCAACCCCGGCTTCGTCGCCACGCCGCTCACCGCGCAGAACGACTTCGCCATGCCGGCGCTGATCACCCCGGAGCAGGCCGCGGTCGAGATCCTGCGCGGCTTCGCCACCGACGCCTTCGAGATCCACTTTCCGAAGCGCTTCACGCGCCTGCTCAAGCTGCTGCGCCTGCTGCCGCACCGGCTGTACTTTCCCCTGATCCGCCGCCTCACCGGAGCCTGAGATGCCGAACCTCGACGCGCTGGTCGCCTTCTACGAAAACCTCGGCGCCGCCGACGTCGAACGCTTCGGTGCGTTCTACGCCGAGGACGCGTATTTCAAGGATCCCTTCAACGAGGTGCGCGGCCTGGCGGCGATCCGGCGCATCTTCGCCCACATGTTCCGCCAGGTGGACGCGCCGCGCTTCCGCGTCGAGGAGCGCATCGTCGCCGACAACGGCGCCGTGCTGGTGTGGACCTTCCATTTCCGCAGCCGGCGCCTGGCCGGCGGCGGCGACCAAACCATGCGCGGCGTCAGCCACCTGCGTTTCGACGCCGCCGGCAAGGTGGCCCACCACCGCGACTACTGGGACGCCGCCGAGGAGCTCTACATGAAGCTGCCGGCCATTGGCTGCCTGATGCGCGGGCTGCGACGGCTGATCGCGACCTGACTGGCCGCGTCGGCCAGGCCGTCCAACTTGCGTTGGCGATGGAAGGTACTAATATGCAGCTGTGAGGCCCGCAGTCGCCTCTTCCGGAGAGGCGACATTGGTGGAGGACGGAGCATGACGACGCGCAGAACCGTGTTGAAGGCCATGTCGCTTGGACCCGCCGTCCTGGCCAGCAACGTCCTGCCTGCCCTGGCCGCCCCCGACCCATCACGGATCTCCCTGGTGATTGGCAATAGTGCCTACCGCCAGGCGCCGCTGGCCAACCCGGCCAACGATGCTTCGGCCATGCGCGACTTGCTGACCTCGGCCGGTTTCTCGGTGGAGGCGCATCTCGATGCGAAGCGAGCCGACTTGCTGGCAGCGGTCGACCGCTTCGCCGCCGCCGCGCAGCAGTCGTCGACCCGGCTGGCAGTGTTCTATTACGCCGGCCATGGCGTCCAGCTCGACTGGCGCAACTACCTGCTGCCGGTCGATATCGAGGTCAATGGCGCCGAAGACGTGAAGCGCCAGTGCATCGACCTCGGCCGCCTGCTCGGGCGGCTGGCGCAGATTCGCGACAAGAATTTCGTCATCGTCCTCGACGCCTGCCGGGACGATCCGTTCAAGGGCGCCTATCGGCCGGAGCAGAAAGGCCTCTCGCAATTCGACGCGCCGGTCGGCTCGCTGATCGCCTACGCCACCTCACCCGGCAATGTCGCCTCCGACGGCGGAGGACGCAATGGCCTGTATACCGAGAACCTGGTGCGCGAGCTGTCGATTCGCGACGCCAAACTCGAGGAGGCCCTGAAGCGCGTCCGCCTCAACGTGCGGTTGAGCTCCCGCGGCCAGCAGGTGCCCTGGGAATCCACCTCGCTCGAATCCGACGTGTTCGTTTTCGCCGACGGCGCCCGCAAGCTGAGCGCGGCCGAACTGGAGCAGCTGTTGCTGGACGACCTGGCGGCCTGGGGCCGCATCAAGAACTCCAGGAACATCGACGACTGGGTGCAGTACCTGCGTGAATTTCCCAACGGCCGCTTCGCCGAGATCGCCCAGGTCCGCCTGACCCGGATGCTGGCTGAGATCGCCAAGCCAGCCCCGGTTGCTTCGCCGTCGGCCCCCGCCGCCGGGGCCCGCGCCGAAAAGCCGGTACTGGAACTCAAGCCGGGCGGCGACATGACTATTCTGCCTCCCGCCTCGGCCAACCCGAATTCCGCCGGGCGCTATCCGCTCGGCCGGAAATTCACGGTCGGCGATAGCCTCGAATATAGAATCAGCGATCTTTACACCGGTGTCGAGCAAGGCAAGACAACCCTTCGGGTGTCCCGCGTCGACGAAGCCAACGATCGCTTCGAGGCGAACAACGGGGAATGGGTGTTCGATCTGATGGGAAACGTTTTGCGCGCTCCTGAAAGAGGCGAATCGGACATTCCACAGCAACTGATCCCGGCGGAACTTCAACTCGGTCGCAAATGGACGGCCGGCTGGATTGTCCAGCATCCCAAATGGGGTAAGCTGATTTTCGATTTCGAGTGCCAGATCGAAGCTTTAGAAGATATCGTCGTTCCAGCCGGCAGGTTCAAGGCCTTCAGAGTGCGCGCCCTCGGCTGGATCCGGAATGGCGGAGATCGCCTCGACTGGACGCGCTGGATCGTTCCGGGCCTCAATGGCTCGATCCGTCTGGACGTACTCAGCCGCAACAGGTCAGGCCACATGACCGCGACCGTCCGCTGGGAACTCGTCAGCCTGGTGCAGCACGCTTTCGAGCAGGGGTGTTCGGTGCAGGCTGTGGGCCGCACGCGGACCCTGCAGATCAGCAAGGACTGTCCGAGCTAGACTGCACTTCGAGCAGTTCCGTGTCTTCGTGACGGTAGGCCGGGCTGCTGCAGCAGAGGATGCGCAGCGGGCCGGCCCCGGTGGCCTCGATGCAGTGCGGCGTGCCGGGCGGGATCAGCGCCGTGTCGCCGGGACCGACTTTTATCCTGTCCTCGCCGAGGGTCAGCAGGCCCTCGCCGGATGTCACGTGGTAGAGCTCCTCGGTCTCGCGGTGGCGGTGCAGCAGGGTGCGCGCGCCGGCCGGCACGGTCGCCTCGGCCAGGCTCTGCTTGCGATTGCCGTGGTGTGCCGGGTGCATCAGCTCGCGAATCTCCGAGCCGTCCTTGGTGAGGTAGGGTTCGATGTCGGCATGGCGAGTCTTCATGGGCGGACCTTCTTGTAGAGCGCCAGGGCGCGTTCGCGCTGGACGGCGTGGTCGACGACGGGGGCCGGATAATCGCGGCCGATGATGCAGCCGCAGGCGGCCTGCTCGGCCGGCGGCAGTCGCCAGGGCGCATGGATGAACTTCGCCGGAACACCCGCCAGTTCCGGCACCCAGCGGCGAATGTATTCCCCTTGCGCGTCGAACCTCTCCGACTGCGCGACGGGATTGAAGATGCGGAAGTAGGGCTGGGCGTCGCAGCCGGTCGAGGCCGCCCACTGCCAGTTGCCGTTGTTGGCGGCGAGGTCGAAGTCGTTGAGCGTCGCCGCGAAGTGGCGCTCGCCCCAGCGCCAGTCCACCAGCAGATCCTTGGTCAGGAAGGAAGCCACCACCATGCGCAGGCGGTTGTGCATGTTGCCGGTGGCGTTCAGCTGGCGCATGGCGGCGTCGACGATCGGGTAGCCGGTGCGCCCTTCCTTCCAGGCGGCAAACAGCCGCGCGTCGTTCGGCCATTCGATGCGCGCGAATTCGGCTCGGAAGGATTGCTGCGCGGCGCGCGGATGGTGGTGCAGCACCTGGAAAAAGAAATCGCGCCAGATCAGCTCGGCCAGCCAAAAGTCGGTGCCCGTGGTACGGCGACTGCGCGCCATGCGCACCAGGCGGCGGATGGAAATTGTGCCGAAGCGGTTGTGGATGGCCAGGCCGGATGTGGCGTCGAGGGCCGGGAAATCGCGCTGGGCGTGGTAGCCGTCGATGCGGCCGAGGAAGTCGTCGAGGGTTTCGCGCGCGCCCCGCTCGCCCGGCCGGATGCCCGCGGCGGCAAGATCGGTTTCTGCGAAGCCCAGCTCCCGCAGTTCCGGCAGGCGCGTCGCCATCGGCGGCCGCGCCAGGCGCCCGAGCAGCGCCGCATCCAGGCGCGGCGCCAGCTCCGCCTCGCCGGCCAGTTTCAGCCAGGCGTTCCTGTAGGGGGTAAAGACCGTGAACGGCCGCCCGGCCTGCGTCAGCAGCTCGCCCTTGGCGAAGACCACCGTATCCTTGACGGCCGTGAAGCCGATGCCCGAGGCGCGCAGCCGTTCGGCCACCTCGGCGTCGCGGGCCAGCGCCGCCGGCTCGTAGTCCTCCGCGGCAACGACCTCGTCGACGCCGAGCGCGACGGCGAGATGCGGCAGCTCCTCGCGCGCTCGGCCGTGCAGGACGATCAGATCGCCGCCCGCTTCCCGCAGCCGCTCGCGCAGCTCGCCCAGCGAGCGCCAGATGAAGTCCACGCGCCGGTCGGCGCGCGATTCCAGCGCGTCGAGGATCTCGGTGTCGAAGACGAAGACGCAGAACACCTGCTTCGACCGTGCCAGCGCGCGGCCGAGCGCGGCGTTGTCGTCGAGCCGCAGGTCGCGGCGGAGCCAGGCGAGGGCGGCGTTGCTCATCCGCCGCGTTTCTTTCTCGGCGGCAGCCTGGGCGCCGCGTGCCGGCGAATCCAGTCAGCAAACCCCGCTTCGTCGAGCTCTCCCGAGGCCAGGGCGAATATGGCCAGCGTCACCTCCGCCTGCGTGGCCTGCAGGCGAAAGCCGTTCAACGACAAGAACACTCCGGTGGCCAGCAGGGCCGCGCGCTTGTTGCCGTCGACGAAGGGATGGTTGCGTGCGATGCCGAAGCCGTAGGCGGCAGCAAGTTCGGCGAAGTCGGGCTTGCCATATCCGGCGAGATGCAGCGGCCGGGCCAGCGCCGAATCGAGCAGCCCCTCATCGCGCAAACCGGAAGGCCCGCCGTGCTCGGCCAGGCTCTCGTCGTGCAGGAGCAGGAGCGCCTGGCGCGAAACCCATTTCCATTTCGCCATCTATTTCGCCAGGGCGTGAAAAGCGTCGCGGTACTCCTGCATGAAGGCACGGCCGGCCTCCAGTTGCTCTTCCAGCTGCGGATCGTAGGGCGTCACCGCATAGCCGTCGGGCGTCTCGGTGATGAACACGGTGTCGCCTTTCTCCAGCTTCAGCCGCGCCAGCACCTCCTTGGGCAGGACGACCCCGACGGAATTGCCGATCCGGGTGAGTTTGAGCGCGTGCATGACAGTTCCTTCGCGTTATAACGGTTGTAATAATACGAGCGAAGCACCGGGTCTGCAAGCCGGGCTGAATCGGGCCATCAGCGCGCGTCGGCGCCTTCGCGCTTCTGTTCCGCCTGTTTCGCGGCTTCGTCGAGTTTGCCCTGCACTTGCGCCGGAACGTTCTTCGCCTGCTCGGCCTCCTTGGCCTTGGCGGCGCCGGCGGTGGCGGCGACGCTGGCGGTCTCGGAGACGCCGCAGCCGGCCAGGACCATCCCGATAATGATCAAGAGTGAATTCGTGAGTCGCATGTCGAGCCTTCCGTGTTTTAAGGGGCCGCGCCAATGGGCAGGCGGGTCGCCAGGATGTCCTGCTCCCTGAACTTCCAGTTGTTCGTTCGCAGGTAGTCGTGGAAACGCTGCGACTCGACCCACCAGGCGCATTTTTCCTGCCATTCTGGCCGCATTCGAAATTCCAGGGTATCAATGACTCCCCCATGCCATTTGAAATGATGTATCTGCACCCACTGGCTGGATATCCGATAGCTGTTTCCACCATCGGGGCGATGGTTCCCGGTATCCATCCTGACATCGCCGCGCGCCAGGGCGACCTTCCTGACCTGGGCCCCGGACAGCGGCTCCGACAGCAGGCAGGCTATCGGATAGGTCTCCCAGATCGATGCCTGCGGATTGAAAGGCGGCAACGTCCCATCGGCGGCGATACGGTCGATCATGTAACCGTTGACGAGTTGCACCCCGTTCCGATCGAGGATCGGGACGATGGCATCGAGCCGATACGGATAAACCTGGAATTCATCGCTGTCCGTCCAGACCACCCAGTCCTGCCGGGACACCAGGCTGTCCTGCAGGAACCGATGATGCCGCTTCAGCACGGAGGAGTCGTAACTCTCGACAAGGCTGGATCCGCCGTCGATGCCCAGCGCCGCCAGCATCTGGCTGAAGCGCGCGAAATGCCCGGCGATTTCGGATGCTTCCAGATGCGGCTCCTGCTGGAGGGTGAGCAGGAATTTTTCCACCCCCAGGCCGCGGTAATGGCGAACGAACTGGGGCAGCCATTCGATCTTGCTCTGCTCCAGTGTGCAAATCAGGCAGATCATCCCACCCCCGTCCGCCTTTCAGGCGAATCCCGCCGTCCCGAAAGCAGCGCGACGACCTCGTCGTCCTCCACCTGTCCGAAATCGGCGTAGAACTGGCCGACGGCCTGGAAGTTCTCCGGCGCGTAGAGGCACACCACCTCGTCGGCCTGCTCCCCGACTTTTTCCAGCGTGTCGGGCGGCGCCACCGGCACGGCGCAGACCAGCTTCAGCGGTGCGCGCTGGCGCAGGGCATGCAGGGCGGCGAGCATGGTAGAGCCGGTGGCCAGCCCGTCGTCGACCACGATGACGATGCGGCCCGCCGGATCGATGGGCGGATGCAGCGGCGAGTACTGGGCGCGCCGATTGCGGATGGTCTGCAGTTCGCGCGCCTTGACGCGTTCGATGTAAGCCTCGTCTGCCCCGGCCATGGTGGCATCCGGGCCGAGATAGGCCCAGCCGGTCTCGTCGACGGCGCCGATGGCGAATTCCGGGTTGCCCGGCGCGCCGAGCTTGCGCACCAGCACCACGTCGAACTCCCCGCCCAGCGCCTCTGCGATGAGTTTCGCCATCGGCACGGCGCCGCGCGGAATGGCAAGGATCAGCGGGTTCTTGCCTTTGTAGGCGGCGAGTGTTCCGGCGAGAAGCCTGGCGGCCTGTTCGCGGTTGCTGAAAATCATAAAGACAGTTCCCAGTTGCCGGTTACCAGAACCTTAGCCCCATACCCTGGCAACTGGCAACTGGCAACTGGCAACTGGCAACCAAGTATAATTCGCGCTTTGAGAAGTCGTCCTTCGCAAGACTCCCCCGCATGACTGCCACTCCACCTGCGCTTTTACCGCAGCTGCCCGCCTTGCCCAGGCCCGGCGCGCGCCTCGACTTGCAGGCGCTGGCCGGCTCGGCCGACGCGCTGGTGCTGGCGCAGCTCGCCGACGGCGACCGCATGCTGGCGGTCATCACGGCCAACCCGCTCGATGCCCAGCGCCTGCAGGAGGAGATCGCCTGGTTCGCGCCGCAACTGCGCGTGCATCTGCTGCCGGACTGGGAAACCCTGCCCTACGACACGCTCTCGCCGCACCACGACCTGATCTCCGAGCGCCTGGCGACGCTCTACGAGATCAGCCGCGGCGCCTGCGACATCGCGCTGATCCCGGCCACCACCGCGCTCACCCGCCTGCCGCCGGCGGAATACCTGGCGGCGCACACCTTTTTCCTCAAGCAGGGCGAACGCCTCGACGTCGACGCCCTTCGATCGCAGCTGACGCTGGCCGGCTACCAGCACGTCACCCAGGTCGTCTCGCCGGGCGAATACAGCGTGCGCGGCGGGCTGATCGACCTGTTCCCGATGGGCTCGGCCCTGCCCTTCCGCATCGAGCTGTTCGACGACGAGGTCGAGACCCTGCGCAGCTTCGACGTCGACTCGCAGCGCACGGTGTTCCCGGTGCCGGAGATCCGCCTGCTGCCGGCGCGCGAATTCCCGCTGGATGAAGCCGGCCGCTCGCGTTTCCGCGGCCGCTACCGCGAGACCTTCGAGGGCGACCCCTCGCGTCAGCCGCTCTACAAGGACGTCTCCAACGGCATCGCGCCGGCCGGCATCGAGTACTACCTGCCGCTGTTCTTCGACACGACGGCGCTGGTCTTCGACTACCTGCCCAAGGACACGGTGCTGTGCCTGCACCGCGACGTGCCCGGCGCCATCCGCGAGTTCTGGGCCGACACGGCGTCGCGCTACAAGCTGCTCGGCGGCGACCGCAGCCGGCCGCTGCTGCCGCCCAATGAACTGTTCCTCTCCGAGGAGCAGTTCTTCGTCGCCGCCGCCGTGCTGGGGAGACTGACTTTTGGTTCCGGCCCGGCAGAGGCGGAAGCCCCCGCCGCGCCGCTGCCCGACCTCGCCGTCGAGCGCCGCGCCGACGACCCGCTGCACAAGCTGAAGGCCTTCGCCGCCGGCTTCGACGGCCGCATCCTGCTGCTGGCCGAATCGCCCGGCCGGCGCGAGACCCTGCTGCAATACCTCGCCGAGTACGGACTTCATCCCTCACCTTGCGCGGACTTCGCCGCCTGCGCGAGGGCGTCGGAGAAACTCGCCCTGAGCGTGTCGCCGCTCTCCAACGGCTTCCTGCTGCCCGCCGCGAAGCTCGCCGTCGTCACGGAGAACGAGCTCTACGCCGCCACCGCCCGCCCGAGGGGTCGCAAGACCGACGCCCGCCGCGCCAGCCTCGAAGGCTGGCTGCGCGACCTGACCGAGCTGAAGATCGGCGACCCGGTGGTGCACGAGAGCCACGGCATCGGCCGCTACCAGGGCCTGGTGCACCTCGACCTCGGCGAGGGCGAGACGGAATTCCTCCACCTCGAATACGCCGGCGGCGACAAGCTCTACGTGCCGGTCTCGCAGCTGCACCTGATCTCGCGCTACAGCGCCTCCGAGCCGGAACTGGTCGAGTTGCACAAGCTCGGCACCGACCGCTGGGACCGCGCCAAGCGCAAGGCCGCGCAGCAGGTGCGCGACACCGCCGCGGAACTGCTTGCGCTCTACGCCCGGCGCGCCGCGCGGGAGGGACACGCCTTCTCATTCCGCGAGCACGACCTCGAGGCCTTCGCCGACGGCTTCGGCTTCGAGGAGACGCCCGACCAGGCCGCCGCCATCGCCGCGGTGGTCGCCGACATGAAGTCCGGCAAGCCGATGGACCGCCTGGTCTGCGGCGACGTCGGCTTCGGCAAGACCGAGGTGGCGCTGCGCGCCGCCTTCGCCGCCGTGATGGACGGCAAGCAGGTGGCGGTGCTGGCGCCGACCACCCTGCTCGCCGAACAGCACTTCAACACCTTCAGCGACCGCTTCGCGCATGTGGCAAATGAGTGGCCGGTGAAGATCGTCGAGCTGTCGCGCTTCAGGAGCGCCAGGGAACAAACGGCGGCCCTGCAACAGCTGGCGGAAGGCAAGGTCGACATCGCCATCGGCACCCACCGCCTGCTGCAGAAGGACGTGAAGTTTGCCCGCCTCGGCCTCGTCGTCATCGACGAGGAGCACCGCTTCGGCGTGCGCCAGAAGGAGGCGCTGAAGGCCCTGCGCGCCGAGGTCGACGTGCTGACGCTGACCGCCACGCCGATCCCGCGCACCCTCGGCCTGTCGCTGGAGGGCCTGCGCGAGTTCTCGGTCATCGCCACCGCGCCGCAGAAGCGGCTGGCCATCAAGACTTTCGTCGTGCCCCACTCCGACGGCATCGTGCGCGAGGCGGTGCTGCGCGAGTTCAAGCGCGGCGGCCAGGTGTACTTTTTGCACAACGAGGTCGACACCATCGGCACCGTGCGCGAGCGCCTGGCGAAGCTGCTGCCCGAGGCGCGCATCGTCGTCGGCCACGGCCAGCTGCCCGAGCGCGAACTGGAGCGCGTCATGAAGGAATTCACCCAGCAGCGCCACAACCTGCTCTTGTGCACGACCATCATCGAGACCGGCATCGACAATCCGCACGCCAACACCATCCTCATCAACCGCGCCGACAAGTTCGGCCTGGCCCAGCTGCACCAGCTGCGCGGCCGCGTCGGCCGTTCGCACCACCAGGCCTACGCCTACCTCCTCACCGACCGCAGCGCCAAGCCGAGCGCCCAGGCGCAGCGCCGGCTCGATGCGATCCAGGCCATGGAGGAACTCGGTTCCGGCTTCTTCCTCGCCATGCACGACCTGGAGATCCGCGGCGCCGGCGAGGTGCTCGGCGAATCGCAGAGCGGCGAAATCCAGGAGATCGGCTTCAACCTGTATACCTCGATGCTCAACGCCGCGGTGCGTGCGCTGAAGGAAGGCAAGGAGCCCGACCTCACTCAGCCGCTGGGCGTCACCTCGGAGATCAACCTGCACGCCCCGGCCCTGCTGCCCGACAACTACTGCAGCGACGTGCACGAGCGCCTGACGCTCTACAAGCGCCTCGCCAACTGCGACGGCGAGGAGGAACTGCTGCTTTTGCAGGAGGAGCTGATCGACCGCTTCGGCGAGCTGCCGGACCAGGCGCGCACCCTGATCGAGACCCACCGCCTGCGCATCCTCGCCAAGCCCCTTGGCCTGGCCAAGATCGACGCCACCGAGGCGGTGATCAAGCTGCAGTTCATTCCCAATCCGCCCATCGACCCGGCGCGCATCATCCAGCTTGTGCAGCAGGACCGCCGCTGGAAGCTGGCCGGGCCGGACCGGCTCGTCGTCGCCCGCGAAACCACCACCCTGCCCGAGCGGGCGACGGCAATCCGTGAGATCATTTCACTCTTGAACCACCCTGTAACTCAGAAGAAGTCATGACCCAGCAACCCCTGGAAAACGTCCGCGTCGGGGCCTTCGACCTGATGCCCTCCCCCGAGGAAATCCATGCCCGCGTGCCCCTCTCCGAGAAGGCCTCGGACACCGTCTACGCCAGCCGCGAGGCGATCAAGGCCATCCTGGACCGCAAGGACCCGCGCATCTTCATCGTCGTCGGCCCCTGCTCCATCCACGACCCTGTCGCCGGCTACGACTACGCCCGGCGCCTGAAGCAGCTGGCCGACGAGGTGAGCGACACCCTGTATCTCGTCATGCGCGTGTATTTCGAGAAGCCGCGCACCTCGACCGGCTGGAAGGGTTTCATCAACGACCCGCGCATGGACGACTCCTTCCACATCGAGGAAGGCATGCAGAAGGCGCGCGAGTTCCTGCTGAAGGTCACCGAGCTCGGCCTGCCGACGGCCACCGAGGCGCTCGATCCGATCGCGCCGCAGTACCTCGGCGACCTGATCTCGTGGACGGCCATCGGCGCCCGCACCTCCGAATCACAGACGCACCGCGAAATGTCGAGCGGCCTGTCCACCCCGGTCGGCTTCAAGAACGCCACCGACGGCGACATCACCCCCGCCATCAATGCCATCAAGTCGGCCGCCAGCGCGCACAGCTTCCTCGGCATCAACATGCAGGGCCGCTCGGCCATCGTCCGCACGCAGGGCAATCCCTACGGCCACGTCGTGCTGCGCGGCGGCGACGGCCGCTCCAACTTCGACACCGTCAGCGTCTGCATGGTCGAGCGCGCGCTGGCCAAGGCGAAGATCGCGCCGAACATCGTCATCGACTGCTCGCACGCCAATTCGCTGAAGGACCCGGCGCTGCAGCCGCTGGTGATGTCGGACTGCGTGCACCAGATCCGCGAAGGCAACCAGTCCATCGTCGGCCTGATGATCGAGAGCAACATCGAGGGCGGCAACCAGCCGATTCCCGAGGACCTCTCGCAACTCAGGTACGGTTGCTCCGTCACCGACGCCTGCGTCGACTGGCCCGCCACCGAAACCATGATCCGCAAGGCCCGCGAGGTGCTGAAGGACATCCTGCCGAACCGCAACGCCTGACCAGAAGAAGATCCATGTCGCTCATCAAGCCCTTCCGCGGCCTGCGCCCGGCGCCCGGCCGCGCCGCAGAAATCGCCGCCCCGCCCTACGACGTCCTTTCCGCCGACGAGGCGCGGGTGCGCGCGGCCGGCAAACCGAACAGCTTCCTGCACATCTCCAAGGCCGAGATCGACCTGCCGCCGGAGATCGACCACTACGCGCCGCAGGTCTACGCCAAGTCGCGCGAGAACTTCGACCGCATGCTCCGTGAAACCGTGCTGAAGCAGGACGAGGCGCCCTGCTACTACGCCTACCGTCTCGTGATGGGCGAGCACGTCCAGACCGGCCTGGTCGCCGCCGCCTCGGTCGCCGACTACGACACGAACCGCATCCGCAAGCACGAGTTCACGCGGCCGGACAAGGAGGACGACCGGGTGCGCCAGATCGAGGCGCTCAACGCCCAGACCGGGCCGGTGCTGCTGGCGCATCCCGATTCGCCAGAGGTCGACACCATTCTCGCGCAGGCCACAGCGGGTATGCCCGACGCCGACGTGACGGCGGACGACGGCATCCGCCACAGCATCTGGGCGATCCGCGACGACGCCGTGCTGCGGAGACTGACTTTTCTCTTCGACGCCATGCCGGCGCTCTACATCGCCGACGGCCACCACCGCTCCGCCGCCGCCTCGCGCGTCGCCGCGGCGCGCCACGCGAGGAATTCGCACCACAGCGGCGAGGAGGACTACAACTACTTCCTCTCGGTGATCTTCCCGCACCGGCAGATGCGCATCATGGACTACAACCGGGTGGTGAAGGACCTCAACGGCCTCAGCGCCATGGGCTTCCTGGCGCGACTGACCGAACGCTTCGTCGTCTCCATCAGCGCGCCGCGCTACCGGCCGATGCAGCGCGGCGAATTCAGCCTCTACCTGCCCGGCCAGTGGTACCGCCTGACCATCCACCCGCACCTGATCCCGACCGAGGATCCGGTAGCGCGCCTCGACGTCAGCCTGCTCTCCGACAACCTGCTCGGCCCGGTGCTCGGCATCAAGGACCTGCGCCGCGACAAGCGCATCGACTTCGTAGGCGGCATCCGTGGCCTGGAGGAACTGGAACGGCGCGTCGACAGCGGCGAGATGGCCGCCGCCTTCGCGCTCCACGCCACCGACATGGAAGACCTGATGTCGGTGGCCGACGCCGGGGAGGTGATGCCGCCCAAGTCAACCTGGTTCGAGCCCAAGCTGGCCGACGGGCTGGTGTCGCACGTGCTGGATTGAAGGTTGCCGGGCGAGTTCCTCAACCGAGGGGCTTGTCCTGTCTGGCGGCACGCATGACCGCCGCGGTTCGGGTTTCCACGCCGAGCTTTTCGTAGATCCGTTCCAGGTGCTTTTCGACGGTACGCGGGCTGGCGCCGAGAATCGCCGCCACGTCGCGGTTGGTTTTTCCCGCCGCCACCCAATCGAGCACCTCCCGTTCACGCGGCGTCAGCGCCAGGGCGGCTCGCAGGGCCGGCGCATCGGCCGACATCGCCGACGACTGATCGATCGCGACGCTGTACCGATAGAGATTGGCGACATGCGGCCGCAGCACCTCTGCAAGGTTGCGTTCCCGTTCACTGAACCCGCTGCCGCTGCGATTGAAGACGAAGCTCACCAGGAACCGCGCGTCGACGTGGATCGGCATCGCCATCGTGTGCTCGATCCGGATCGGACGGTAATAGTCGTTGTAGAGCGGCAGGCGATGGAATTCGGCAGGACGGATCAGGTCCGAAATGCGCGTCGTGACGGCATGGGCGTTGCGGCTGTGCGCACGCACGAGCGGATGCTCATGGAAGTAGTGGTCGAAAACCTCGGTCGCCCTGCGGGAAAGCAATCCCTCCGGCCTGACGATGCGGTGTCCGCTTTCGATGTCGCAGACGACCAGGGTGGTGAGGTCGGATCCGATGAGCCGGGGCAGATGTTCGATCCCCCGCCTGGCCAGGTCGTCACTGCCGGCGCAACAATCCCCCAGTGCGTGCAGGGCATCGAGCGCCCTGCGCAACTCGCGGCTGGAAAGCTGGCTCGCCGATACGGCTGGCGGCTGGGGGTGAAACATGGTCGTGCTCCCGGCAAGGAACAACGCGGCACCTGATTTCTCTATAGCAGGCCGCATGCCTGCCCGCAAGGCATTCCGGGCGCTTACGTAGGCTTACGTATTTCCGTTCAGGCTTCCCGGCGGTACAAATGACGGCAAGCCGGTTTCATCGACCGGCGTCATCGAACCGAATGGAGGTGTCGCATGGAAAAGGCCGAACACAAGGATTTCAGGAAGCCGGACGACGTCCGGGAGTTTCCCAAGGGCAGGCTCGAACTCATCAACATCGGCGGCGCGACGATCGGACGCGCCGTATTCGAACCGGGCTGGAAATGGTCAACCTCGGTGCAGCCGATCGCCAAAACGAAAAGCTGCGAAGCGCCCCACTTCCAGTACCACGTCTCCGGCACGCTCCGGATACTGATGGATGACGGCGCGGTGTTTGATTGCAATCCGGGCGATGTTTCCCTGCTCCCCTCGGGGCACGACGCCTGGGTCGTCGGCAGCGAGCCGGCGGTCGTCGTCGACTTCCAGGGGATGATCGATTATGCCTCGTCCCATGAGACGCACGCCTGAGGAGGATGGCCATGCTGACGCACGCACCGATGACGACCATTCTCCCGGTCAAGGACCTGGGCCGCGCCTGTGATTTCTACGGCAAGCAACTCGGGCTCGCCGCAGCGGGATTGCAGGCGGACGGCAAGTTTCTGTTCAACTGCAACGGCGGCGCGGTGCTGGCGCTGTTCCCGAAGCCGGAAGGGACCAAGGCCGAGCATACCGCGGTGAGCTTCAGGGTCGACGACATCGTTGCCGAAATCCGCGACCTGGAGTCGCGCGGGGTGCAGTTCCAGGACTATGACCTGCCCGGCTTCAAGACCGTCGGCCACGTCTGCGTGCTCGGTTCGGAAAAGGCGGCCTGGTTCAACGATCCCGAGGGCAACATCCTCTGCCTGCACGAAGACGTCGTTGCCCGATGAAGCCGCTCGACTATCACCCCGGCCAGATCGCGGCGCAGACGGAGGCCGGCACGCGCTACGTGGCGGACAAGCTCGCCGACTGGGTAGGACCGGTGGCGGACTTCGCGCGCGGCGCCGATCTCTTCGTGCTCGCCACCGCGGAGGCCGCGGGCGGATTGAGATTCACCGTGATCTCGGGCAGCCCGCCGCTCGTCCGTATCGCGGAGCAGCCCGAACTGCGGCTGGGCCTGCCGGCGTCGGTGGGCCTTGGCCTGCCCATGCCGGTCGCCTGCGGCGGGCTGGCGATCAATCTCGGGCTGGCGCGCCGGGCGCGGGTCAACGGCATCCTCCAACTCGGCGCGTCCGGGCCGGAACTGCTCGCCACCGAAGCATTCACGCTGTGCCGAAAATACATGGCGCCCTCCGTGGCGATCGAACCGGCGCTACGCGTGGGGCCGGCCATGCGCGAGCCGGTTGCGCTCGACGCTCCCCGGCTGATCGACCTGGTCGCGCGCGCCGAGACGACCTTTCTCGGCAGTCTCAGCCCGGCCGGAATGCCGGACGTCGCGCATCGCGGCGGCAAGCCGGGCTTCCTGAAGTACGATCCGCGCGCCCGGCGGCTTTCCTGGACGGAATACGTCGGCGACGGTGTCTTCAAGAGCGCGGGCAACATCCGCGCCACGAAAACCATGGCGCTGCTGGCCATCGATCTCGAAACGGGGGAAGGCGCGGCGCTGTTCGGGCATGCCGAGTACGAAACAACCTACACGAAGGGGCAGCCGCGCACGGATGCCCTGGTGCAGCATGAAAAGGATTTTCCGTCTCAGGGCGTGATGACCTGTCGCATCGAGCGGGCTGAGCGCCTACCCAGCCTGCTGCACCCGCGCGAGCGCATCGAACGGGCGCCGCGCATCACCAGCCGTTCGGCGGTCGCAGAGCAGATGCCGCGCTGATCGACAGCGGATCAGCACAGGTCGACGGCATGGCGCTTGAGGTCTTCGAGCGAGACGATGTCCAGCGTCGCCTCGTTGGTGGCGTTGAGCACCACCTTGGGGGCCATGCCGGCCTTGAGGGCTTCCTTCCAGCGGGCGGCGCACAGGCACCAGCGCTGGCCCGGTTGCACGCCCGGGAAGTCGAATTCCGGCCGCGGCGTCGACAGGTCGTTGCCGCGGGCCTTGGAGAAGGCGAGGAATTCCGCACTGGCGACGATGCAGACGGTGTGGCGACCGAGGTCGTCGGGGCCGGTGTCGCAACAGCCGGTGCGGTAGAAGCCGGTCACCGGCTGCTCGCTGCAGACGCCGAGCGGGCCGCCGAGCACATTGCGCTGGACGCCGCCTTCGTCGCGGTTCACCCCGTCACTCCTTCTCGTCGATCCAGGCGGACTGGATGGCTTCGAGGATCTTCTCGCCGCAGTGCTTCGGATCGTCGTCGAAACCAGGCAGCGCCCGCACCCAGTTCATCAGGTCGACGAAGTTGATCTTCATCGGATCGACGTCGGGATGCGCATCGGCCAGCTCGATGGCGATGTCGTTGATGTCGGTCCACTTCATTTCTTGTGGCCTTCCGAAACCATGTTGATGGTGTACTTGGGAATCTCGACCACCAGCGGCGTCTGCGTCACCAGCGCCTGGCAGGACAGGCGAGAGTGCGGTTCCAGGCCCCAGGCCTTGTCGAGCAGGTCCTCCTCCTTTTCCTCGGCCTCGGCCAGGCCGTCGAAGCCCTCGCGGACGATGACGTGGCAGGTGGTGCAGGCGCAGGATTTCTCGCAGGCGTGCTCGATCTCGATGCCGTTCTTCAACAGGCCGTCGCAGACGGAGGTGCCGGGCGGAACGTCGATGACGGCGCCGTCCGGGCACAGCTCGATGTGCGGGAGGACGATGATCTGGGTCATAGTTTGAACTCTACGATTTTCTGTCCGGTGAGGGCGCGCTTGACGCCCTGGTCCATTCGGCGGGCGGCGAAGTCCTGGGTGGCGGCATTGAGCGAATCGATGCCGGCCTTGATGGCACGGTGGTCGCTGCCGGCGATGCGCTTTCTCAAGGCGGCGATCTCCTCCTCGATGTCGGCGCGCTCGCCGGCGCGCAACAGGCGGCCGTCGGCGGCCAGCGCCGCCTCGACGGCCTCGACCAGGCGTTCCGCCTCGACCTGCTGCTCGCGCAGGTTGCGCGCCTGCACGTCGTCGCCGACGTGCTCGATCGATTCCTTCAGCATGCCGGCGATCTCGTCGTCGGTCAATCCGTAGGACGGCTTGACGGTGATCGAGGCTTCCACCCCCGAGGTCATCTCGCGCGCCGAGACGGAGAGCAGGCCGTCGGCGTCGACCTGGAAGGTGACGCGGATGCGCGCCGCCCCCGCCACCATTGGCGGGATGCCGCGCAGCTCGAACTTGGCCAGCGAGCGGCAGTCGGCGACCAGCTCGCGCTCGCCCTGCACGACATGGAAGCTCATCGCCGTCTGGCCGTCCTTGAAGGTGGTGAACTCCTGGGCCTTGGCGATCGGAATGGTGGAGTTTCTCGGAATCACCTTCTCGGTCAGGCCGCCCATCGT
Organism: Rhodocyclaceae bacterium; assembly: GCA_016791205.1. Taxonomy (GTDB): domain Bacteria; phylum Pseudomonadota; class Gammaproteobacteria; order Burkholderiales; family Rhodocyclaceae; genus Desulfobacillus. The sequence continues at coordinate 26,872 of JAEUNH010000039.1, forward strand.
CTCCAGTCCGAGCGAGAGCGGGATCACGTCGAGCAGCAGCCAGTCGTCGGCGCCGGCGCGGTTGCCGGCCAGCACGTTGGCCTGCATGGCGGCGCCCAGGGCGACGACCTTGTCAGGGTCGAGGTTGGTCAGCGGCTCCTGCTTGAAGTACTCGGCCACGGCGCGCTGCACCTGCGGCATGCGCGTGGCGCCGCCGACCATCACCACGCCCTTGATGTCGTCCACCGTCAGGCCGGCATCGCGCAGCGCCTTGCGCGTCGGGCCGAGGGTCTTGGAGATCAGCGTCCGGGTCATCTCGGCGAAAGTGTCGATCTTCAGCGTCAGGTCCACCGCCTGGCCGGTGGACAGCTCGGCATGGATCGGCGCCTCGTCGTGGCCGGTCAGCATCTCCTTGGCCTCGCGCGCCTTGAGCAGCAGGCGGCGGGTGTCCTCGATGCTGGGAAAGGTGATTTTCGCGTCGTCGAGGATCCAGCAATACACGCGCTGGTCGAAGTCGTCGCCGCCGAGCGCCGCGTCGCCGTTGGTGGCCAGCACCTCGAATACGCCGCGCGAGAGTTTCAGGATGGAGATGTCGAAGGTGCCGCCGCCGAGGTCGAAGACGGCATAGACGCCCTCCGAGGCGTTGTCGAGGCCGTAGGCGATGGCCGCCGCCGTCGGCTCGTTGAGCAAGCGCAGCACGTTGATCCCGGCCAGCCGGGCGGCATCCTTGGTGGCCTGGCGCTGGGCATCGTCGAAATAGGCCGGCACGGTGATGACGGCGCCAGTGAGTTCGCCGCCCAGGCTGGCCTCGGCGCGGCTGCGCAGCACCTTGAGGATTTCCGCCGAGACTTCCACCGGGCTCCTGACGCCGGCAACGGTGCGCAGGCGCACCATGCCCTCGGCGTCGAGAAAATCGTAGGGCATCGATTCGATGTGGGCGACGTCCTTCAGGCCCCGCCCCATGAAGCGCTTTGCCGAGACGATGGTGTTGCGCGGATCGAGGGCCTGGGCGCCCTGCGCCGCGTAGCCGACATCGACGCGGTCGTCGGCCTTGTAGCGGACGATGGAGGGCAGGAGGCTCCTGCCGACCTCGTCGTTGAGCACCACGGCGATGCCGTTGCGCACCGTGGCGACCAGGGAATTGGTGGTACCCAGGTCGATGCCGACCGCCAGCCGATGCTGGTGCGGCGCCGCGGACAGGCCGGGCTCGGAGATCTGCAGCAGTGCCATGGTGTTTTGTTCTAGCTTTCGAGCGCTTCGAGCGCGTCTTCTATTTCGTGTTCCAGCTTTTCGATGAACATCAGGCGGCGCAGCGCGTCGGCGGCGGCCGGATAGTCCTTGTTGGCGTCGAGATCGCGCTCGATCTCGGCGCGGAGGCCGTCGCCGTGCCGCTTGAGGCGCTGCATCAGCTTTTCCAGCTCGTGGTGGTCACCGGCCGCGCGCGCCTCGGCCACCGCCTCGCGCCATTCCATCTGCTCCATGAGGAACGCTGGCGGCATCGCCGTGTTGCTCTCGTGGTCGGTCTCGGCGCCGGCCAGCCGCAGCAGGTAATGCGCCCGCAGCAGCGGGGTTTTCAGCGTGCGATAGGCCTCGTTCACCTGCGTCGCCCACTGCATGGACAGGCGCCGCTCGCTCTCCGCCAGGTGGGCGTGGCGGTCCGGATGCACCTGGCCCTGCATGGCGTGGTAGGCCCGATCGAGCTTGCCGGCGTCGACGCGATAGGCGCGCGGCAGGCCGAAGAGCGAGAAATAGTCCTGTCTGAAGTCAGGAACCATCAGACGTTGAAGCTTTCCCCGCAGCCGCACTGGTCCTTGACGTTGGGGTTGTTGAACTTGAACCCCTCGTTGAGGCCCTCGCGCGCATAGTCGAGCTCGGTGCCGTCGACGTAGGGCAGGCTTTTCGGGTCGACCAGCACCTTGACGCCGTGGCTCTCGAAGACGATGTCCTCCGGTGCCGCCTCGTCGGCGAACTCCAGCTTGTAGGACATGCCCGAGCAGCCCGAAGTCTTCACGCCGATGCGCACGCCGACGCCCTTGCCGCGCTTGGCGATGAAATTCGAGACGTGCTTCGCCGCCCTTTCGCTCAATGTGACTGTCATGGTGCCCTCGCCTGGGATCAGTTGTCCAGCTTCTTCTTGTAGTCGGCCACGGCCGCCTTGATGGCGTCCTCGGCCAGGATCGAACAGTGGATTTTAACCGGCGGCAGGGCCAGCTCCTCGGCGATCTGGGTGTTCTTGATCTCCAGTGCCTGGTCCACCGTCTTGCCCTTGACCCACTCGGTGACCAGCGAGCTGGAGGCGATGGCCGAGCCGCAGCCGTAGGTCTTGAACTTGGCGTCCTCGATGACGCCTTCCTTGTTGACCTTGATCTGCAGCTTCATCACGTCGCCGCAGGCCGGCGCGCCGACCATGCCGGTGCCGACGCCCTCTTCTTCCTTTTCGAAGGCGCCGACATTGCGCGGGTGTTCGTAGTGTTCGAGAACCTTGTCGCTGTATGCCATTTTAGCTGCTCCTCAATGCGCCGCCCATTGGACGGTGTTCAGATCGATGCCTTCCTTGTACATGTCCCACAACGGCGACATTTCGCGCAGCTTGGCGATCTGCCGGTGCAGGAGCTGGACCGTGTAGTCGATTTCCTCGACCGTCGTGAAGCGGCCTATGGTGAAGCGGATCGAGCTGTGCGCCAGCTCGTCCTGGCGGCCCAGCGCGCGCAGCACGTAGGACGGCTCCAGGCTGGCCGAGGTGCACGCCGAGCCGGAGGACACCGCCACGTCCTTGATCGCCATCATCAGCGACTCGCCCTCGACGAAGGCGAAGCTGATGTTGAGGTTGTGCGGCACCCGCTGCTCGATGTCGCCGTTGAGGAACACCTGCTCGATGTCGGAGAGGCCCTTCCACAGGCGGTCGCGCAGCATGCGGATGCGCTCGTTTTCGCTGGCCATTTCCTCGCGTGCGAAGCGGAAGGCCTCGCCCATGCCGACGATCTGGTGGGTGGCCAGCGTGCCGGAGCGCATGCCGCGCTCGTGGCCGCCGCCGTGCATCTGCGCTTCCAGGCGGATGCGCGGCTTGCGCCGCACGTAGAGGGCGCCGATGCCCTTCGGGCCGTAGGTCTTGTGCGCCGAGAAAGACATCAGGTCCACCTTCAGCTTCGACAGGTCGATGCCCACCTTGCCGGTGGCCTGGGCGGCATCGACGTGCAGGAGGACGCCCTTGGCGCGGCAGATCTCGCCCATCTGCTCGATCGGCTGGACGACGCCGATCTCGTTGTTCACGAACATCACCGAGGCGAGGATGGTGTCGGGGCGGATGGCCGCCTTGAACTGCTCCAGGTCCACCAGGCCGTTCTCCTGCGGATCGAGGTAACTCACCTCGAAGCCGTGGCGCTCCAGTTCGCGCATGGTGTCGAGCACCGCCTTGTGCTCGGTCTTCACCGTGATCAGGTGCTTGCCCTTGCCCTGGTAGAACTGGGCCGCGCCCTTGATCGCCAGGTTGTTCGACTCCGTGGCGCCGGAGGTCCACACGATCTCCTTCGGATCGGCGCCGACCAGCGCGGCGACGTTATCGCGCGCCTCCTCGACGGCCTTCTCCGCTTCCCAGCCGTAGGCATGCGAGCGCGAGGCAGGGTTGCCGAACTTCTCGACCAGCCAGGGAATCATCCGCTCGGCCACGCGCGGGTCGACCGGGGTCGTCGCGGAGTAATCGAGGTAGATGGGAAATTTCAGCATGCTCGTCTCCATTGTTGTCAGGCGGCCACCGCGGCCAGCCCTTTCAGTTTTCGAACCGTTTCATTCAGTGCCTGCAGGAAGCGCGCGACGTCTTCCTCGGAGTTGGCGCGGCCGAGCGAGACGCGCAGCGCGCCCTTGGCCATATCCGGCGCAACGCCCATCGCCAGCAGGGTGTGCGAGGGTTCGGGCGAGACGCTCGAGCAGGCCGAGCCGCTCGCCACGGCGAAGCCGGCGCGATCCAGCTGCGCCACCAGGGTCTCGCCGTCGATGCCGCCCAGCGCGAAAAATGTCGTGTTCGGCAGGCGCGGCGCGTTGCGGCTGAATATCGTCGCGCCGCTCGCCGCCAGGCCCAGCTCCAGCGTGCCGCGCAGTTCGGCCAGCCGCGCCGCATCGGCCTCCAGCCGCGCCACGGCCAGTTCGCAGGCAACGCCGAAGCCGACGATGGCCGCCACATTCTCCGTGCCGGAGCGCAGGTTGCGCTCCTGGCCGCCGCCGGAGATCAGCGGTTTCAGCTCGATGCGCTTGTCCAGCACCAGCGCCGCAGCGCCCTTCGGGCCGCGGATCTTGTGCGCGGAAACAGTCAGCGCGCTCACCCCGGCGGCATTCAGCGCGCGGAAATCGATGGCCACCTTGCCCAGCGCCTGCACCGCGTCGGTGTGGAACCAGGCCTTCGCTGTTTTCGCCTGCATCGCCAGCGCGGGAATGTCCTGCAGCACGCCGGTTTCGTTGTTGGCCAGCATCACCGAGACGATCGCCGGCCGCTGCGCCAGCGCCGCGGAAAAGTCGGTCTCCCGGACACGCCCCTCTGTATCGACGCCGATCTCGTGCAGGCTCCAGCCGAGGCGCTTGAGGTCGTTGGCCGGCTCGCGCACGCAGGGATGCTCGATGGCCGAGACGGCGATGGCGCCGGGCTTGAGGCAGGCCGCCGCGCCCTTGATGAACAGGTTGTTGGCCTCCGAGCCGCCGCTGGCGAACACCACTTCGGTCGGGTGCGCCCCCACCGCCGCCGCCACCTGCTCGCGCGCCGTGCCGATGGCGGCGCGCGCCGCGCGGCCGTACTCGTGGCGGCTGGAGGGATTGCCGTAGTGCTCGCGCAGGTACGGCAGCATCGCCCCCAGCACGCCCGGGTCGAGCGGCGTGGTGGCGTTGTGGTCGAGGTAGGCCGGGGCGAACACGCAGGCTCCGCTACGCCGACACCGCCAGGTTGACGCGCCGCGCCGGACGCAGGCGCTCGTCCATGGCGATGGTCGCCGCGACGGCCTTGGCCTTGGGCTGGTTGACCAGGTCGAATAGCGAGACCGAGGCCAGGTACTCGTGCATGCGCTTGTTGAGGTTGGTCCACAAGTCGTGGGTCATGCAGCGCTGCTCGTCATGGCAATTCTCGCGGCCGCCGCAATTGGTGGCATCCAGCGGCTCGTCCACCGCCGCGATGATGTCGGCGACGGTGACTTCGTTCATGCCGCGCGCCAGGCGGTAGCCGCCGCCGGGGCCGCGCACGCTGGCGACGATCTTGTGGCGGCGCAGCTTGCCGAAGAGCTGCTCCAGATAGGACAGGGAAATCTTCTGGCGTTCGCTGATGCCCGCCAGGGTCACCGGCCCGTTGGCCTGCCGCTGGGCCAGGTCGATCATCGCGGTCACTGCAAAACGGCCTTTGGTCGTCAGTCTCATGGTTGGATCCTCTCCAAAAAGACGCTTGCGCGCCTAATACTTGAACATTTCAGTCGACTATACAAAGCCCGATTAGTTCAGTCAACTATTTTGCCCAAATAGTGCGGATCGAACTTGTCCGCGGTGGCCAGTTCGTCGGCCTTGCAAACGCCAGATTGTTCCAGGCATTTCAACAACTTCTCCAGCCTCTTGTCGGTCTCGACGGCATGGTCGAGGAGGCCGTGGATGGCCTGCGCCAAGGGGTCGTCCTCGTTGCGCGTCACGGCATAGGCCGAGAAACCCATCTGGCCGGCTTTGATCTCGCGGTCGATCTCGCTGCGGTCCTCGACGATGCGCGCCGGGATGCCGACAGCCGTTGCCCGCGGCGGCACGTCGCGCACCACCACCGCGTTGGAGCCGACCTTGGCGCCCTCGCCCAGGGTGATGGGTCCCAGCACCTTGGCGCCGGCGCCGATCACCACGCCGCGCTCCAGGGTCGGATGACGCTTGCCCTTGTTCCAGGAAGTGCCGCCCAGGGTGACGCCGTGATACAGCGTGCAATCGTCGCCGATGAGGGCCGTCTCGCCGATCACCACCCCCATGCCGTGGTCGATGAAGAAGCGCCGGCCGATCGTCGCCCCGGGATGGATCTCGATGCCCGTCATCCAGCGCGCGATGTTGGAGCCGAGCCGCGCCAGCCACTTCAGGCCCAGGCCCCATAGCCCATGGTTGATGCGATGCAGGATCAGCGCGTGCAGGCCCGGATAGCAGGTCAGCACCTCCCAGGTGTTGCGGGCGGCGGGATCGCGGTCGAATACGCAGGCGATATCTTCACGCAGGCGGCGGAACATCAGGCAGCTCCATCAGGAAACGGTGAAATACTACAAAAAACCCTCGGTTTTAGTCAACTTTATCGCCCGGTTTTTTCATGAAAGTCTTGAGCATGCCGCGCAGCAGGCTCACCTCGTCGCGCTCCAAGGCAATGCGGTCGAAGAGGCGGCGCAGGCGCGGCATCAGCCGCTTGGGGTGAGCCGGGTCGAGGAAGCCGCTCTGCGTCACGGCGGCTTCGAGGTGCGCGTAGAAATGCCGGATCTCCTCGAGAGTCGCCGGCGGGTTCTCCGGCGCCGGCGGCGCGCCGGGGTCGAGCGCGGCAAGGCGCAGCTCGTAGCACATCACCTGCACCGCGGCGGCCAGGTTGAGGGACGAATAGTCCGGATTCGTCGGCACCATCACCGGCAGGCGGCACAGCGCCAGCTCTTCGTTGGACAGGCCCGCCTGCTCGTTGCCGAAGACCAATGCCACCTCGCCGTGCGCCGCGTAACCGACGATCTGCGGCGCGGCCGCGCGCGCCCACAGCGGCGGCGGCGCCATCTCCCGCTGCCGAGCCGTCATCGCCGCGGCGAATACCGTGCCCTCTAGCGCCTCCTCCAGCGTGGCGCAGAGGCGGGCGCCCTGCAGCACGTCGAGGGCATTCGAGGAGCGGGCGCGCGCCACCCCGTCGGGATCGGCGCAAGGATCCACCAGCCAGAGCCGGGTCAGCCCCATGGTTTTCATGGCGCGCGCCGCGGCGCCGATGTTGCCCGGGTGGCTGGTGCGGGAGAGGACGATGCGGATGCGGTCGAGCATGGGTGCGAGTTCAGTTAAAATGCCGCCTTCTTCGCCGCGGTCCGCGCGGCGCGCTCATTAACGGAAAGCCATGCACCCGACACTCAACATCGCCGTCAAGGCCGCGCGCCGCGCCGGCGGCGTCATCAACCGCGCTTCGCGCGACGTCGAACAGATCAAGGTCAGCGCCAAGCGCGACAAGGATTTCGTCACCGAGGTCGACAAGGCCGCCGAAGAAGCCATTCTCGGCGTGCTGAAAGAGGCGTATCCGGACCACGCGATTCTAGCAGAGGAGTCCGGCGCCTCCGGCGATTCCGACTACGTCTGGATCATCGATCCGCTCGACGGCACCACCAACTTCATCCACGGCTTCCCGCAGTACGCGGTCTCCATCGCCCAGACCCACAAGGGCGTGCTGCAGCACGCCGTGGTCTACGACCCGACCCGGAACGAGCTGTTCACCGCCAGCAAGGGCGCCGGCGCCTACCTCAACGACCGGCGCATCCGCGTCTCGAAGCGCGTCAAGCTCAACGAGGTGCTGATCGGCACCGGCTTCCCCTTCCGCTACTTCGAGCACGTCGACGCCTACCTCGGCATCTTCCGCGACATGATGCACAAGACCGCCGGCGTGCGCCGGCCGGGCGCGGCGGCGCTCGACCTGGCCTGGGTGGCGGCCGGCCGCATCGACGGCTTCTGGGAGATCGGCCTCTCGCCCTGGGACATGGCCGGCGGCGCGCTGCTCATCACCGAGGCCGGCGGCCTCATCGGCGACCTCAGCGGCGAATCCGGCTACATGAACACCGGCAACATCGTCGGCGGCAACCCGAAAGTCTTCGTGCAACTGCTGCAAATCATCGCGCCGCACCTCGACGCCAAGCTAAAAGCCTGATCGTCATTCCCGCGAAGGCGGGAATCCACAAGCTTGAAAACCTGGACTCCCGCCTTCGCGGGAGTGACACCCTCTACCCTCCCCGGCTTTCCTTCAATAAGGCCTCGATCTCTCCCGGCACCTCCCCCCGCGCCAGCATGCGCTGGAAGGCGGCATAGACATCCGTCTTCGATCCCGCCTTGCGCAGCGTGTCCTCGTCGTTCAGCCAGGCGAAGACGATCAGCCGGACGGGCTTCGAGGCGAAGCGGAAAAAAAGCCGGTAACGATCTGGCAGGCCCTTCTTCACACGGCGCCAGTGTTTGTGGGCGGGCCCCAGCGTCTTGCCGAGGCGGAACTGCGCATCTTCCGGATCGGCCGGCACGCGCAGAGTGATGGCCTCATACACCGAAGCCAGCAGGCGCGTCTTCGGGTGGGCCTTGTAGCCTTTCGGGTCTTTTGCTGCGAGCTTCGTCACCGCGGCCTCGAGTTCGTCGAGCGCCGCGGCAAACGCCTTGTAGTAGAAAATCCGCCAGCCGTTGACCTGCATCAGGGCTTGACGCCCTTGACCAGCTTCGCGATCCGTTTCAGTTGCGCCTCGTCCGCCTCGACGATGTCTTCCGGATGGGCGGCCATCTGCCGCTCCAGGAAGCCGAGGAACCCCATCAGCACCGGATCGCCCTCCTCGCCGGTCGCCCTTTTGCCGCCCGCGGGTTTCGCCGCCGACAGCAGCGCCTGCCCCTCGCCCAGAATGGTGAGCTGCACGTCCCCCTCGAACTCCGGATGCGCCTTGAACAGCCCGCTGTCGATGCGATAGCCCTTCGAGTTGCCGACCTTGGTTGCCTTGCCGCTGAACTTTTCCGCGATCGCCATGAAGCCGCCTCGATATGTGGTTACGAATGTATGCACATATTAGTCCCATAGCGGGCAGCACGCAATTCCTCCCCCCGTTCGCCCTGAGTAGCGCGAAGCGCGTATAGAAGGGCCGGGGACATAATTGAAACATGATTATAATTTGCTTATAATCATCCAATCGTCGTTCCGAATCGAGGTGCGTCATGTCCACCCTGCTAGATAGATCCAACCAGGCCCTCTCCGTCACCGACCTTGTCCGCTCGGCCAAGGAAGTCTTCGAACGCCTCGAATCCGGCGAGCAGGACAAATACGTCGTGATGCGCAACAACGCGCCCGCCGCCGTGATGATGCCCGTCGCCGCCTACGAGGCGCTGATCGACGAAATCGAAGACCTGCGCATCGAGGCCGTGGCGCGCGAGCGGCTGCAAGGCTTCGATCGCAAAAAAGCCATTCCTCACGCTGAGATGATGAAGCGCTTCGCCAAGTAATGGCCTGGAGCGTCATCTACCATCCCGAGGTCGCGGAAGACCTGACCTTGTTGGGGTCGGCCGAGGCACGCCGCACCCTGGCGGTTATCGAGGAACGCATCCTGCACGGCGAACCGGACAAGGCAGGGAAGCCTCTTCGGGGAATCCTCGCCGGCAGCCGCCGCATTCGCACGGGCAACATCCGCATCGTCTACCGCGTGGACGGCAAGCGCGTCGAAGTGCTCATCATCGCTGTCGGCGCCCGCCGGGATGACGAGGTCTATCAGGCAGCCGAATCCCGCACGCCCAGGAAATGAATACACCAGCCTCCCACCCATTCTGCGCCGTCGCCGTCCGCCAGCGACTGACTTTTCCGAAGCGCGCCGCTTTCCTCCTCGCTGCGCTGCTCGCCCTGCCCGCCACGGCGCAGCGCGCCGGCCCGCGGGAAGGCACCATCGACGCCAGCGGCCTCGCTGTCGCCTTCGACGAGAACCATGCCTGCCCGCCGATCGCCTCGCCCTTCGCCTCCCCCACCCGCTACGACAACAGCCGCCGCCCGATCGACCGCTTCGGCGGGCGGCACGGCGGCATCGACCTCAGTCTGAAGGAAGGCACGCCGCTGCTCGCCGTGGCCGACGGCGAGGCGATCGCCGGCGGCGAAGGCGGCCTCATGGAAGGCATCTACCTCTGGCTGCGCCACGCGCCGCAAGACAGCGGCCTGCCGTTCTGGACGTTCACGAAGTACCAGCACCTGTCCGCCCCGCCCGACCTGAAGCCCGGCACGCGCGTCAAGGCCGGCCAGCCGGTCGGACTCTCCGGCGCGACCGGCACGGCCGGAAAACACTACGGCACGGCGGGCTACCCGCACCTGCACCTCACCACCTTCTACGGCCCGAGCGGCGAATACGAGATCAAAGGCCTGTCCGGCTCGATGGTCAGCGCCAGGGGGGCGCAACTCGACGATCCCCTCATCCTCTACCTGAAGGACATCCGCGAACTGTCCGAAGTGCGCGCACTGCCCGAAGCGCGCCGCACCGTCCGCCCCGGCATCGTCCTTGATTCGGGCGAGATCATCCCGCCCAACGGCAGGACGGTCTGGCCGGTCGCCTGCAGGCACAAGTAGCTCGCCACCGACGACTTCGAGCCGATCTGGGGCGTGCGCTTCCGGCCCGCCCAGCCCGTCCCCACCGAATGGGTCGCCCGCGACCGCGAAAGAAGAATCCCTCTCGGTGAACTCTGGCAGGAAATCATCGGTCGCACCGAAGGCTATCGGCCGCTGCCGCCGGCGCGAGTCGAACTCGCGCGCACGACGCGCTGAGCCATCCCAATTGCCGTCATGCGGCGGCCGGCCTTTTACCTCGCTGCCCCACCAGCAGGAAAGCCTGTTGGTCTAGGCGACCTGGATGGTATATTGAGGATGGATTAGGCAGCGGCAGCCGGGTAAAAAAAATGATCGAGATGCGCCTGGAAATGGGTACCTAGCGATCGCCTAATTAATATTGCGCTTGGATGTATAGACGGCTGCATGTATCCAAAATGGCAAAATTATGATGACGTTCACTTCGTTGTGAGGCTCTTCCGATGCTATGCCCAAGTTGTGGTACCAAGGTTGTTGATGATTCAACCTATTGCCCGCGTTGCGCGGAGCTGCTGCCTCGTAAAAGTGACAGATTCATGGAGAAAAATGAGCAATTGCCTGCTGAACAAACTGTGACGACTGCGTCCGATCGGGCAGATGCGATTTCTGCCAAAGTGGCAAAGGGCATTTTTCGAGTCGGCATAATTATCGCTGCCTTCCTGACCATCGTCGCAGAGATGGGTATTGTCGCGAAGATTGTGTTTTTTCTCATGATTACAGGTTTTCTGTGGGTAGTTTCTGCTCTATTTGTTCGTGGAGGAGCATTCTTTCTGTCGTGGCTGATCATAAGAATTCGCAAGAACTAGTAGTGATCATTACCCACGAAGAACTCGGCGTCGTAGTGGAAGCACTTATTGAGTCTCGTATAAATAGATGACATCAGAACGCCAGTTCAGCCTGTTTCCAGAATGCCACGACGAGATTCGGTCGCCGCTGCATGGACTTGAGCCGGTTGCGGGCGAACTGGCCGACTTCGCCGATGGTGGCAAGGCACAGGTTGGCGATTTCATGTTTCTTGAGATAGGCCCAGATGGCTTCGACCGGGTTGAGCTCCGGCGCGTAAGGCGGCAGACGCGCCACGGCAATCTGCCCGTCCTGTTCCTCCCGCCATGCCTTGACCAGGCGCGAACGATGGGTGGCCACCCCATCCCAGATGATGAGCAGGGGTTGCTTGATCTGGCGCCTGAGCGCGCCCAGGAATTCGATGATCTGCTCGGAGCGAATGGCGCCGGGAAAGAAGCGGAAGTAGAACTGCCAGAACGACAGGCCGGCGATCGCCGAGAGTTGCTTCCAGGTGAAGCTGTGCTGCAGGATCGGCGTCTGGCCGCGCAAGCTCCAGGTGCGCGCAACGCTCGGCCGCTCCGAGAGCCCCGATTCGTCTATGAAGACGATGGTGCGGTCCTCCCGCCTGGCTTTTTTTTGAGCGCAGGCCAAGTATGCCGCTTCCAGCGGGCAATCTCGGCCTCGTTGCGTTGCAGCGCGCGTTTCTCCGGCTTCTGGCAGGAGAAGCCCAGCCGGCGCAGCAGGCGCCACAGATGGCCGGTGCTGTATTCCACGCCGAAGCGCTTGGCGATCACCTTGCCGATTCGAGGCAGCGTCCACAACTCGGTCGGAAAGCCCGCCGCCAAGGCGCCGGCCAGAATGATCTTGCCAAGCTCCCGCTCCTGCTCGGCATCGAGTTGCCGCGGCCGGCCCAGATCGCCGCGCTTGAGCGCTTCGCGTCCGCCTTCGGCCAGCCGCTGCTCCCATGTGGCCACCGTCTGCCGGGTGACGCCCAACTGCCTTGCCACCTCGGCTTTGGTCACACCACGAAGAAGGAGCCTCGCTCCCTTGAGGCGCCGCTTCTCCAGTTCCTTGAAATCCCGCTTGTGCTTCATCGTCGCACCCCGTAACGAACACAAGCAGATTAACGTCTTTACCCTTCATGGCGTTGACAGTTATTTATACGGGTCTCAATAAATAGGGGTGGCGATGCGATTTAGCGCCAGACTGCAATTCTGGTTTTTTCAGCACTACTGGTGGGTTCTGACCCTACTTCTGCTATCCACGCTGGCGCTTCTGCTCTGGCGCAACGAGCCGGTAACAACTGTAGCCACAGTCTCCGGCGTACTTCTATCGCTGTTCTACTTTGTACAAAAGCAGAAGCTCGAAGAATTAAGGCTTTTCCGCGAACTCTTCAAAGAATTCAACGAACGATACGATGGTATGAACGAGAAGTTGGCCCACATTATTGAATCGAAAGAATCAAACGTCTCTGCGTATGAACGAGAAACGCTCATTGACTACTTCAACCTCTGCGGTGAAGAATATTTGTATGTCCAGCTCGGCTATATCCACCCAGAAGTATGGTCCGCTTGGTACAGCGGAATGAAAGCAATCGTCGCAGTTCCGCGAGTTCAGTGTGTATGGCTGGCTGAAAAGGAAACCGAATCCTATTATGGGCTACCGCTCTAGGATTGTGGCATAACTATCCAACCCGTCTGTCAGCATCAACCATGAGCAACCCCGTCGGCTGGTTCGAAATCTACGTGCAGGACATGCCCCGCGCCAGGGCGTTCTACGAATCGGTGTTCAACGTGCAGTTGTCCGACCTCGGCGGGCCGGACATGGAGATGTGGGCCTTCCCCATGGGGGACCAGACCTACGGCGCCTCCGGTGCGCTGGTGAAGATGGCTGGCTTTCCCTCCGGCGGCAACAGCGTGCTGGTGTACTTCAGCTGCGCCGACTGCGCCGTCGAGGCGGCGAAGGCGGTCAAGGCCGGCGGCCGCATCCAGAAGGGAAAGATGTCCATCGGCCAGTACGGCTATATCGTGCTGGCGAGCGACACCGAGGGCAATATGATCGGCCTGCACTCGATGCAGTAACGCCATGGCCTACGACGAGGGACTGGCCGAGCGGCTGCGCGAGTTCCTGCAGGACCGCCCCGGCATCGGCGAGAAGAAAATGTTCGGCGGGCTGTGCCTGCTTGCGCGCGGCCACATGTTCGTCGGCATCGTCGGCGAGGCGCTGATGGCGCGCGTCGGGCCCGCCGCCTACGAGAAGGCGCTGCGCCGCCCGCATGCTCGGCCGATGGACTTCACGGGAAAGCCGATGAAGGGCTATGTCTTCGTCGATCCGCCGGGTTACGAGGAGGACCGGGATTTGAAGCGGTGGGTGGAGGAGAGTCTGAAGTTCGTGGGGACGCTGCCGGACAAATGATCGCGC
>JAEUNH010000046.1 GCA_016791205.1 Rhodocyclaceae bacterium
CCCGCCCCCCCCCCCCCGGCCCCGCCCCATCCCCATCCTCCTCGCCGGGGGTGTGTTTTATCTCCTTTTCGGTGGGGACGGGCTCCTGGGGGCGTGGCGCCCCCCCCGGCCCTGGGCGCTGGAACTCGACTATACGCGCGAGATGATGGCGGCGCTGCTGCTGCGGCCGGAGCCGGAGTGGCCGCGCAGCGCCCTGCTGATCGGGCTGGGCGCCGCCTCGCTGACGAAGTTCCTCTACCGCCACCGGCCGCGGGCCAGGCTGACGGTGGTGGAGATCGATCCGGCGGTGGTGGCGGCGGCGCGCCAGTTCTTCAAGCTGCCGGAGGATCCGAAGCGCTTGCGGATAGAAATCGCCGACGGCGTCGAGTGGCTCACCGGCAGCGACAAGTCCTTCGACCTGATCCTGGTCGACGGCTTCGATGCCGACGCCCGCGCCGGCGCGCTCGACACGCTGCCCTTCTACCGCGCCTGCCATGCCCATCTGGGCGACAGCGGCCTGCTCTCGGTGAACCTGCTCGGCCGCAGTCGCGGCTTCAAGGGCAGCGTCGAGCGCATCCGCCAGGCCTTCGACGGGCGGGCGCTGGTGTTCCCCTCCTGCGACAACGGCAATGCCATCGCCTTTGCCGCCACGGGCGAAGCGGTGAATGTCCCGGTGGGCGAACTGAGCATGCAGGCGCTGGCCCTGCGCAAGGCCACCGGGCTCAACCTGCTGCCGACCCTGGCGCGACTGGCGCAGTGGCAATCCTGCCCGGGGGGAATGCTGAAACTATAGAAAACGGGCGGATCGCGCCGCCCCTTCGGGATTGCCCGCCGCTTGCTTCCGCGCGCCGGCAGCCTGAACTGCAGTTTGGCGCCGGTCATGCAGTATCATGGCTCACCCCGACACGAACCAGGCACCTCCGCTGTGCCTGGCCTAGCAAAAAAGAAATCATGAATCGCCAGCAACTCGCCCAGGGCACCCTGTTGATGTGCGCGGTGGTGCTGATCTGGGGCGCCTTCCTGCCGGTCAGCAAGATCGCTCTCGCCGCCATCGATCCTTACTGGCTGACGCTGCTGCGCTACGGCGTGGCGGCGCTGTGCTTTCTCGTCACGCTGGCCCTGCTCGAAGGGCGCGCGGCGCTCGCCTTCGAGGGCCAGGCGGCCAAGGCCTGGGCCTACGGCAGCGCCGGCTTCGCCGGCTTCAGCCTGTTCGTCTATGAAGGCCTGCGGCTGACCCGGCCGGAGCATGGCGCCATGATCCTGGCCCTCGGCCCGGTGAACATCGTGCTCTGGCAGTGGCTGCGCACGCGCCACCGCCCGCACGCGGCGACGCTGGCCTGCATCGCGATCGCCCTCGCCGGCGAGGCGCTGGTGGTCAGCCAGGGCGAGGTGGCGCGGCTCTATTCGGGCGGCAGCGCCCTGGGCAACGGCCTGATCTACCTCTCTTCATGGTGCTGGATCGCCTTCACGCTCGGCGCGCAGAAATTCCCCGGCTGGTCGCCGGTGCGCTACACGGCGCTTTGTGCCGCCCTCGGCTGGCTCACCATCCTCCTGGCGGCGGCGCTGGCGACGGGCAGCGGCCGCAGCCAGCCGCCGGCCGCGGAAGGCCTGCGCGACATGCTCTGGGCGCTGCTGTTCATCGTCTTCGTGGTCTCCTTCGGCGCGGTGCTGCTGTGGAGCATGGCGGTGGCCAAGCTGGGGCCGCTGAATGCCTCGCTGTTCGCCAACTTCGCCCCGGTGGTGACCTTCTTCATCGCCGTCTGGCAGGGCCACGCCCTGCTGCCGGTGGAGGTGGCCGGCGCCGTCCTGGTGGTCGGCGCGCTGGTCGCCAGCAACCTGGTGAACCGGCATCTGGCCGGCAAGGCCGAGGCATTGCTGGCCAGCACGCCGGCAAGGTAGGATGGCCCCATGCATCACGCATCCTCGCAGCCGATCTACTCCGTCGCCGCCCTGCGCGAGATCGAGGCGCGCCATGCCGGCGAGTCGCCCAGCCTGATGGAGCGCGCCGGCGCCGCGGCGACGCGCGCGGTGCTGGCGCACAGCCGCGGCGCCCGGCTCGCCCCGCTGATCGTCTGCGGGCCGGGCAACAACGGCGGCGACGGCTTCGTGGTGGCGCGCATCCTGCGCAGCCGCGGCATCAATCCCACCGTGGTCTTCGCCGGCGACGAGGCCAGGCTGCCGGCCGATGCGCGCGAGGCCTTCGCCAGCTTCCGCAGCTTCGGCGGCGAGGTCAGCCGGGAAATCCCCAGGAAACCCTTTTCGCTGGCGGTGGACGCCCTCTTCGGGGTCGGCCTGCAGCGGCCCGTCGAAGGGCTTCACGCCGATCTGGTGGCCCAGATCAACGGCCTCGACTGCCCGCGGCTCGCGCTCGACGTACCCAGCGGACTCTGCGCCGATACCGGCCGGGTGCTCGGCTGCGCCGTCCGGGCCGCCGCAACGGCCACCTTCATCGCCCTGAAGCCCGGCCTGCTGACCCTCGACGGGCCGGACCACAGCGGCGAGGTCAGCGTGCACGACCTCGACCTCGCGCCGGAAAGCCTGCCGGCGGCGCAAGGCCGCGTCGCCACCACCGAGCTGTTTCGCGCCGCGCTGCGGCCTCGGCCGAAGAACAGCCACAAGGGCATGATGGGGGGCGTCGGCATCCTCGGCGGCGCCCCGGGCATGACTGGCGCGGCCCTGTTGGCCGGGCGCGCCGCGCTGAAGCTGGGTGCCGGCCGCGTCTATGTCGGTCTGCTCGACAACGCCGCGCTGGCCATCGACACCGACCAGCCCGAACTGATGCTGCGCACCCCGGCCGAGGTGCTCGGCTCGGGCTTCGCCACGGTGCTGGCTGCCGGCCCCGGCCTGGGCCAGGGCGGCGCGGCGCTGGATCTGCTCAGGCAGTCGCTCGCCGCCGACCTGCCGCTGGTGCTCGACGCCGACGCCCTCAACCTGCTGGCCGCCCATCCGGTGCTGGCCGCGCAGGCCGGACGCCGCGCCGCGCCGACGCTGCTCACGCCGCATCCGCTGGAAGCCGCCCGGCTGCTCGGCTGCGACATCGCCGAAGTGCGCGCCGACCGCCTCGGCGCTGCCCGGATGCTGGCCGCGAAGCTGAAAGCCCTGGTGGTGCTGAAGGGCTGCGGCAGCGTCATCGCCGGGCCGGACGGGCGCTGGTTCATCAACACCAGCGGCAACCCCGGCATGGCCAGCGCCGGCATGGGCGACGTGCTGGCCGGCATCGCCGCCGCGCTGCTGGCGCAGGGCTGGGCCGCCGAGGCGGCGCTGCTTTGCGCCGTGCACCTGCACGGAGTGGCCGCCGACCGGCTGGTGGGCCAGGGCATCGGCCCTATCGGACTGACTGCCGACGAGACCATCGACGCGGCGCGGCGCGTCTTCAACGCCTGGATTCACGGGTGATGCCCGCCGCCGCCACCGCGCAGCATCCGCTGCGCGGCATCCTGCTGTTCATGTCGGCGCTGATGCTCTTCGCCCTGCTCGACGCCACCTCCAAGCACCTCACCGCCAGCTTCGCCGTGCCGCTGCTGGTGTGGGCGCGCTACGCCCTGCACTTCGTCATCATGCTGGTCTTCGTCGGCCCCTCGATGCGCCTGCAGCTGGTGCGGACCGACAACCTGGCCCTGCAGGTGGTGCGGGCGCTAGCGCTGGTCGGCACCACCGGCTTCGCCATGATGGCCTTTCGCAGCATGCCGCTGGCCGAGGCGACGGCGGTGCTGTTCCTCGCCCCGCTAATGGTGACGCTGCTGGCCGGTCCCTTCCTGCACGAGCGCATCGGCGCCGGCCGCTGGGCCGCGGTGATCGTCGGTTTCGCCGGGGTGCTGCTGATCGCCCGCCCGGGCGGCGCCCTCAGCCTGGCGGGATTCCTCTGGGCGCTCGCCGGCGCCGCCTGTTACGCCGTCTATCAGGTCCTGACGCGGCGCCTGAGCCACGCCGAGCATCCCCTGACCCTGCTGTTCTACACGGCGCTGGTCGGCACCGCGGTGATGAGCCTGGCGCTGCCCTGGTTCTGGTTCGAGTTCGCGCCCGCCCCGCTGCAGTGGCTGATGATCGCCTCGCTCGGCTTCTACGGCGGCGTCGGGCACTTCATCCTGATCCGTGCCTTCCGCCTGGCGCCGGCCTCGACCCTGACGCCGTTCGGCTACACCCAGCTGGTCTGGGCGGGGCTGCTCGGCTGGGCGGCGTTCGGCCACGTTCCCGACCTCCTCAGCGCCGCCGGCATGGCGGTGATCGCCGCCGCCGGCCTCTGGCTGGCGCTGGGGGAGCGCCGCGCGCCGGATCAGGCCGGCGCGGCCGGATAGGGGTAGAGCATGTTGAAGGCGATGCTCTGGCCGAAGCCCTGCACGATGCGCACGTGCTCGCGCCTGAACTCGCGCGCCTGGCGCAAGCCGCAGGAGTGGGCGATCATGTCGATCTCCCGGTTCATGTTGCGGCAATAGTGGGCGACGCGCTCGGCCTTGTCGGCCACCACCAGGCCGCGCTGCAGGCGCGGGTTGTGGGTGGTGACGCCGGCCGGGCAGGTGTTGGCATGGCAGCGCAGCGCCTGGATGCAGCCCAGCGCGAACATGAAGCCGCGCGCGCTGTTCACGAAATCCGCCCCGGCCGCCAGCGCCCACGCCGCGCGCGCCGAGGTCACCAGCTTGCCGGCGGCGATCACCCGCACGCGCTCGCGCAGTCCGGTCTCGATCAGGGCATCGACCACCCGCGGCAGGGCCTCGTCGATCGACAGCGCCATGTGGTCGGCCAGCGCCTGCGGCGCCGCCCCCGAGCCGCCCTCGCCGCCGTCGACCGCGATGAAATCGGGAGCCGCGCCGATTCCGCGCCGGGCGATGGCCTCGGTGAGCTCGTTCATGAACTGCCAGCCGCCGATGGCCGTCTTGATGCCGACCGGCTTGCCGGTCGCCTCGCGCACCCGCGCCACCATGTCGAGCAGCTGGTCGGCGTTGGCGGCATCGCGATGGCGGTTCGGGCTGATCGAGTCCTGGCCGACCGGGATGCCGCGGATGGCGGCAATCTCCTCGGTCACCTTGGCGCCGAGCAGGACCCCGCCCTTGCCCGGCTTGGCGCCCTGGGAGAGCTTGATCTCGAAGGCGCGCACCGTCTCGTGCGCCGCCAGCTCGCGCAAACGATCCGCCGACAGCCGGCCGTCGGCGTCGCGCACGCCGTATTTGGCGGTGCCGATCTGCATGATCACGTCGCAGCCGCCCTCGAGGTGGTAGGGGCTAAGGCCGCCCTCGCCGGTGTCCATCCAGCAGCCGGCCGTGGCGGCGCCGCGCGACAGCGCCCGCACCGCCGGTTTCGAGATGGCGCCGTAGCTCATGCCGCTGATGTTCACGATCGAACGCGCCGTAAACGGCCGCTCGCACCAGCCTTCGCCGATGACCAGCGCCGGCGTCGGCAGCTGCTCCTCCTCGATCACCGGAAAGGGGGCGTTCACGAACACCAGCGAGCCCGGCTCGTGCAGGTTGTAGGTCGAGCCGAAGCCGATGATCCCGCCCTCGTTCTTGGCCAGGCGATAGACCCAGGCGCGGGTGGCCCGGTTGAAGGGCATCTCGTCGCGCTCGCCGGTGAAGAAATACTGGCGGAAGTACTCGCCCATCTGCTCGAAGAAATAGCGCAGGCGACCGATGATCGGGTAGTTGCGCAGGACGGTGTGCTTCTTCTGGGTGATGTCCTTGATGTACCAGAACACCAGGATGACGAAGAGGGCGATGGCCAGCAGCGTGCCGGCGCTGACCGAAAGTACGCTGACGAGACCGGACATACCGCCTCCTGATCTGTTAAATTGTCCTATCAGAATAACGTTCACGGCACGCTTCATGAAAACTTCAGGGCCGCTCGAGGCCGAAATCGGGCGCAATGTCGCCGCCGCGCTGGCCGAGGACATCGGCAGCGGCGACCTGACCGCCCTGCTCACCCCGGCCGCTCATCCGGCCCGCGGCATCGTCGTCAGCCGCGAGGAGGCGGTGCTCTGCGGGGCCGCCTGGTTCGAGGCCTGCTTCCGCCAGCTCGACGCCGGGACGCGCATCCGCTGGCATGCCGCCGACGGCGCCCGCATCCATGCCGGCCAGATGCTCTGCGAGATCGAGGCCGACACCCGGGCGCTCCTCAGCGCCGAGCGGCCGGCCCTGAATTTCCTGCAGCTGCTCTCCGGCACGGCTACGGTGACGCGCAAATACGTGGATGCCGTGGCCGGCACCCGGGCCAGGATCGTCGACACCCGCAAGACCCTGCCGGGCCTGCGCCTGGCACAGAAATACGCCGTGCGCTGCGGCGGCGGCACCAACCACCGCCTCGGCCTCTACGACGGCATTTTGATCAAGGAGAACCACATCATGGCCGCCGGCGGCGTGGCCCCGGTGCTGGCGCAGGCCCGCGCCCTGGCCCCGGAAGGCGTGTTCATCCAGATCGAGGTGGAAACCCTGGAACAGCTGGAGGAGGCGCTGGCCGCCGGCGCGCAGATGATCCTGCTCGACAACATGGACCTGGCGCAGATGCGCAAGGCCGTGGCGCGGAGCGCCGGGCGGGCGGAGCTGGAGGCCTCGGGCGGCGTGGACCTGTCCAAGGTCAGGGCCATCGCCGAGACCGGCGTGGACCGCATCTCGATCGGCAGCCTGACCAAGGACGTGCGGGCCATCGACCTGTCGCTGCGCCACGTCGAGAAATAGCTACGGTTTCCTGCCTTGCCATCCCCCTGCGAAACAGGTATAAACATTCTGCGCTAGGCGCCGTTAATGACAAGGCCAGCCGGCCATAACAAGAATGTCGGGAGCTTCAAGATGCTGTTCATCCTCTACTACGTCGTCGCCATCACCATCCTGATCCTGCACTTCACGGGGTTCCTGGCGCGGAACAATCTGGAGTGGCTGATCCTGGTGCTCGCCGTGACGGTTTTCCCGGCCGTCATCTACCTCTGACGTCTCTCAAGTCCGGGCGGCGATAAACGCCTTCACCGCCCCGGCATCCGCTTCCATCACCTCCACCCGCTGCGGCAGGGCCTCGATGCCCTCCAGCTCGCGCGGCCGTCCCGGCTCGCGGCCAAGCGCCTCGCGCAGGGTCTCGGAAAATTTCACCGGTTGCGCCGTCTCCAGCACCACCATCGGCACGCCCGCCTCGCGGAGGTCCAGCGCCACCTTGAGGCCATCGGCGGTGTGCGGGTCGATCAACACGCCGTACTTCTCCCAGGTTCTGCGAATCGTTGCCAGCCGGTCCGCGTGGCTGCTGGTCCCCGAGACGAAACGGAACCCCGGCAGGCGCTGCATGTACGGCGTGCCGCGCAGGTCGAAGCCGCCGCCCTGCTGCTGCGTTGACTCGACCTTGGCCCACCACTCGCGCACGACAGCCGCGTCGCGCCCGGCCAGGTCATAGGCAAAGCGCTCGAAGTTGGAGGCCTTCGAGATGTCCATCGACGGGCTCGAAGTGACACGCGTCTCGGCCGTTGCGCGCGGGCGATAGACGCCGCTGCGGAAGAACTCGTCGAGCACGTCGTTCTCGTTGGTGGCGAGCACCAGCCGGGCGATCGGCAGGCCCATCATGCGGGCGACGTGGCCGGCGCAGATGTTGCCGAAGTTGCCGGAGGGCACGGCAAAGGCGGCCTGTTCATCGTTGGAGCGGGTGGCGGCGAAATAGCCCTTGAAGTAGTACACGATCTGTGCGGCGACGCGCGCCCAGTTGATCGAGTTGACCGCGCCGATCTTGTGTTTTTCCTTGAAGGCGGCGTCGTTGGAGACGCTCTTCACGATGTCCTGGCAATCGTCGAACATGCCGCGGATGGCGATGTTGAAAATGTTGGCATCCGCCAGAGAGTACATCTGCGCCCGCTGAAACGCGCTCATCAGGCCGTGCGGCGAGAGCATGAAGACCCTGACGCCGTGCTTGCCGCGCATGGCGTACTCGGCCGCCGAGCCGGTGTCGCCCGAGGTGGCGCCGAGGATGTTGATCGACTCGCCGCGCTGCTCCAGCACGTATTCGAACAGGTTGCCGAGCAGCTGCATGGCCATGTCCTTGAAGGCCAGCGTCGGCCCGTTCGACAGCTCCAGCAGGTGCAGGCCCGGCTCCAGGGTGGTGAGCGGCGTGATGTCCGCGGCATCGCGGCCGGGACGGCAATGGCGGTAGGTCTGCGCCGTGTAGGTGCGATCGACCAGCTTCTTCAGGTCGCAGGCCGGAATGTCGGTGATAAATTTTTCCAGCACGCGCAGGGCGAGCGCGTGATAGGGCAGCGCGCGCCATTCGTCGAGCTCGGCGCGCGAAACCTGCGGATAGGCCTCGGGCAGATAGAGGCCGCCGTCGGGGGCGAGTCCGCCAAGGAGGATGTCGCAGAATTCCCGCGCGGGCGCCTGCCCGCGGGTCGAGATGTACTTCATCAGTTCAGTTCTTCCAGGCGCAACCGCACCACCCTGCCCTTCACCACCGGCAGCGCCTCGATGCGGGCGATGGCGGCGTCGGCGTTCTTCTCGCGCGTCTGGTGGGTGAGCATGATGATGTCGGTCTGCTCCTCGCCTTCGGCCGGCTCGCGCTGGATCATGGCGTCGATGGAGATCTGCTGGTCGGCGAGGATGCGCGTGATCTCGGCGAGCACGCCGGGCCGGTCCTCGACGCGCATGCGGAGATAATAGGAGGTCTCCACCTCGCCCATCGCCAGCACCGGAATGGCCTTGACGGCGTCGGGCTGGAAGGCCAGGTGCGGCACACGGTGCTCCGGGTCGGCGGTTTGCATGCGGGTGACGTCGACGAGATCGGCGATGACAGCGCTGGCGGTCGGCTCGGCGCCGGCGCCCTTGCCGTAATAGAGCGTGGCGCCGACAGCGTCGCCCTTCACCAGCACGGCATTCATGGCGCCTTCCACGTTGGCGATCAGGCGCTTCGCCGGGATCAGCGTCGGGTGCACGCGCAGCTCGACGCCCTCGGGCTTGCGCTTGGTCAGCCCGAGCAGCTTGATGCGGTAGCCGAGCTGCTCGGCGTACTTGATGTCCTCGGCCTGCAGCTTGGAGATGCCCTCGACGTGCGCCTTGTCGAACTGCATCGGAATGCCGAAGGCGATGGCCGACATGATGGTCAGCTTGTGGGCGGCATCCACGCCCTCGACATCGAAGGTCGGGTCGGCTTCGGCGTAGCCGAGGCGCTGCGCCTCCTTCAGCACCGCCTCGAAGGGCAGTCCCTTGTCGCGCATCTCGGAGAGGATGAAGTTGGTGGTGCCGTTGATGATGCCGGCGATCCACTCGATGCGGTTGGCGGTGAGGCCCTCGCGCAGCGCCTTGATGATGGGGATGCCGCCGGCCACCGCCGCCTCGAAGGCGACCATCACGCCCTGCTTCTGCGCGGCGGCGAAGATCTCGTTGCCGTGGGTGGCGAGCAGGGCCTTGTTGGCGGTGACGACGTGCTTGCCGTTCTCGATGGCCTTCAGGACGAGTTCCTTGGCCACGCCGTAGCCGCCGATCAGCTCGACGACGATGTCCACTTCCGGGTCGGCGACGACGGCGAAGGCGTCGCCGGTCAGGCGGCAGGCGCCGCCGGTGACCTGCTTCGCCAATTCGAGGTTCTTGTCGGCGACGACGGAAATGCGAATCGGCCGGCCGGCGCGGCGGGTGATCTCCTCCGCATTGCGCTGGAGGACGCTGAAGGTGCCGCCGCCGACGGTGCCGATGCCGAGCAGGCCTACGTTGATGGGTTTCATTTGAGCGCTTTCCTGAAGCAGAAGCCGGG
>JAEUNH010000050.1 GCA_016791205.1 Rhodocyclaceae bacterium
GCCCCGCCGCGCGGGGCATTTCAGA
The DNA here is from genome assembly GCA_016791205.1 of Rhodocyclaceae bacterium. Classification (GTDB taxonomy): domain Bacteria; phylum Pseudomonadota; class Gammaproteobacteria; order Burkholderiales; family Rhodocyclaceae; genus Desulfobacillus. Next base: position 26 of record JAEUNH010000050.1, read on the forward strand.
TGGGCTTCTTCAGGGTGATGGCGCCGCGGATCTCGGCCGGGGCGTAGCCGACCGCCTTGTCGTTCGGGTAGAGATCCTTCAGCTTGGCTTGGACGGCCGGGCTGATCCTGTCGGGCGTGCCGTGGCACTGCAGGCAGAGGTCCTGGGTCGGCAGGGCCTTCATGTAGCGATAGACTTTTTTGCCGTCGAGGGTCACGACCTCGCCCTTTTCCAGCGAGGTCGGCTTCTCGCCCGTCGCGACGCGCTTGTCGAAATCCTTCAGCACGGCTTCTTCCCAGGCGTCGGGCACGGCCTTGGGGTTGCGATTCTTCAGGCTGACGCGGCGGATCGCCCAGCCCGTCTGTTCCGAGGCGGCCTTGGCCATGGCCGGGGCCTTCTCGCGGCAGACGCCGATGGCGCCTTCGGCTCCGCCCTTCTGGATTTCCTCCTGGAGCACGGTGAGCAGCTTGGGCGGGATGGCGGATGCGACTCCGCGCGCCTCGGCCAGCAGTGGGTCGTCGGCGGCGAAACCCGGTGCGGCGGCGATGGCCGCGGCAAAGGGCAGGGCAAATCGGATGGCGTTCATGTTTTCCTCCCGGGGGTGATAGGCGCGCCACATTGTCCCTGCAGCCGGGAGGGCCATCTGTAACCTAAGTCACAAAGCCTTGCGTTCGTAGCGCAGGTATTCGTCTATGTTTTCGGCCAGGCGCCGGGCCGTGTCGGCGCGCGCGGCGAGAAAACCGCTGGCGGCCCTGACGATGCCGCGCGCGGCGATGTCGCCGACCAGGCCGGAGAGGGCTTCCTCGGCATCCCAGTCGAGGTGGCGCAGGACGAAGCCCAGCGCCTCGGCGAAGTCGGCGGCGCCGCTGACGCGGGCGCCGCGCAGCAATGCCTCGCGCCCTTCCAGCACGGCCAGCGGCGCCGGCAACGGCAAGGCGATCTCGATGGCCGGCTCGCCCGTGCCGAGCGACTCGACGCTGCCGTCCTGGGCGATGCGGAAATCGATCTCCAGCGGGCCCAGGAGAAGCCGCGCGCGCCGTCCGGCGAAGGGCGCGAGCCGGGCGCGCGCCCAGGGTGCGTCGCCGAGCAGGTGGTTGAAGGCGTGCAGGAAGGCCAGGTCGATCAAGGCGGGCTCCAATGAAAAGGGGGCCCGCGGGCCCCCGTTCCGACTTGCAGCGGATCAGTTGACCTGCTGGATCCCGGCCACCGCCCAGCCGCGGCTGCCGTCGACCGGCTTGGCCAGATGCCAGACCTCGTCGAAGGCTTCCGGCGCGGCGCCCTCGGTTTCGCGGATGGCGCCGTGGAAGCGCACGCTGGCGACGTACAGCTTGTTCTCCTCGGCGACGTCGAGCAGTTCGGCGTTGAGCGTGACGACGTCGGTCTGCTGCGTGCCGCCGCCGCGCTCGTCGATCTCCAGCTTGATCTCGGCGAACATCTCCGGGGTGGTGAAGTTGCGGATGTCCTCGATGTTCTTCTGGTCGTTGGCGGCCTGCAGGCGCACGAAGTTGAGCTTGGCCTGGCGCAGGAAGCCGTCGACATCGAAGCCGGCCGGGATGCTGCCGCCCGAGACGGGCGCTGCGCCGCCGCTACCGGCAGGCGGAGCTTCAAACTGCATCGGCGCGGGCGCCTGTCCAGCGCCGGCGTACTGCAGAGACCGACTTTCCGGCGCACGCCGGCGGAACAGCAGGCGGATGACGAAAAAGACCGCCAGGCCGATGAGCAGCATCATGACGAACGAGGCGAAGCCCTCGCCCATGCCCAGGTGCGAGAACAGGGCGGCGAGGCCGATGCCGGCGGCGAGGCCGGCGAGGGGGCCGAGCCAGCGGCTCATGCCGGAGGGCTGCGGCGCGGCCGTGGGCTGGGCCGGCTTGGCCGGCACGGCGTTTTGCGCCGGCGCGGCGGGCTGTTGCGGCGTCACGCTGCGCTGCATGCCGGTGCTTTTGCCGCCGCCGACGCGTTTGGCCTCGGCATCCCCGGCAACGAAGCCGAGGCTTACAACGGCGGCGAAAACGGCGATGAGGAACTTGTTCATATGCATGTCTCCTTTTAGAGCTTGTAACCGCGGTGCAGGGCGACCACGCCGGCCGCCATGTTGAAGTAGTCGACCTTGCCCAGGCCGGCCTGTTCCATCATGGCCTTGAGCGCGTCCTGGTCGGGATGCATGCGGATCGATTCGGCCAGGTATTGGTAGCTGCCGGGATCGTTGACAACCTTGCTGCCCAGCCAGGGCAGCACCTTGAAAGAATAGAAATCATACGCCGGTTCGAGCGGCTTCCAGACCTTCGAGAATTCCAGGATCAGCAGGCGGCCGCCGGGGCGCAGCACCCGCGCCATCTCGGCCAGCGCTGCCTCCTTGCGGGTCATGTTGCGCAGGCCGAAGGCGCAGCTGACGCAGTCGAAGTGGTCCGAGGGGAAGGGCAGCTTCTCGCCGTCGCACTGGGCCGCCGGCACCATGAAGCCGTGGTCGATCAGGCGGTCGCGGCCGCGCGTCAGCATGGCGTTGTTGATGTCGGTGAGCCAGACCTGGCCTTGGCTGCCCACCCGCCTGGCGAAGGCCAGCGAGAGGTCGGCGGTGCCGCCGGCCACGTCGAGCACCCGGTCGCCGGCGCGCACCCCGGAGACCTCGATGGCGAAGGCCTTCCACAGCCGATGCAGGCCGAGCGACATCAGGTCGTTCATCAGGTCGTACTTGTCGGCGACCGAGTCGAAGACCCCGGCCACGCGCTGCGCCTTCTCGCCCTCGGCGACCTCCTTGAAGCCGAAGTGGGTGGTCTTGTCGGTCATGTTGTCGCCGTTTTGCGCAGACCGACTTTTCAATGGTGCCCGCAGCCGCCGCTGCCGCAGCCGCCCGGCTTCGGGGTTTCCGGATAATCGGCCGGGTCGCGGCTGGCGCCGGCTTCGGCCATGCGCTCGAGGTATTCCTGCCAGAGCCGCTCGCGGTGGGCGCCCAGCCAGTGGAGGTAGTCCCAGGAGTAGAGGCCGCTGTCGTGGCCGTCGGAGAACACCGGCTTGACGGCGTAGGCGCCGACCGGCTCGATCTGGGCGATCTCGACGTCGCGCTTGCCGACCTGCAGCGTCTCCTGGCCGGGGCCGTGGCCGCGCACTTCCGCCGAGGGACTGTAGACGCGCAGCAACTCGTAGGACAGCTCGAAGCGGCTGCCATCGGAAAAGGCGATCTCCATCAGGCGCGATTTCTGATGCAGCTTGATCTCGGTGGGAATGGGGGTTTCTTTGTCGAGGCCGCCCACAAGTGTCTCCAGGCGCGATTCGGGACGGCAATCATACCGCAGAAGGCGGCCCGAATAACCGCGCTTACATCCGGGTGAATGTGACGCGTTCGGCGTCGGCGCCCTGGGACAGCAGCTCGCCCAGGCGGACCTTGATCGGCCGGTCGGTGAACACCTCGAGGACCCGTTCGGCCTGGAACCAGCCGCGCGGCAGGACCAGCGAGGCCGGTTCCTTGAGGCCGGCCATTTCCGGCAGCAGAAAGCCCCGCTGATAGCGCTCGGAAGCGGAGACCTGGAGGCCCGTCGGCCGCAGCGCCACCCCCTGGGGCAGGCCCGGCAGCACGTGGATGCCGATCATCAGCTCGTCGCGCTGCATCAGGTTCCAGCTGACCTGGGCCAGCAGGAAATGCTCGCCGTCGGGCGGCTTGATGCCCATCAGCTGGCCGTGCTCGATGCGGGCGCCGGCCTCGCCGCGCTGCAGGCGGAAGCCGGACACCGACTGGTCGGCGACGGACCAGCGTTCCAGCGGGTAGCTGATCTGGACCTGGGTGTTGCGCACCGCCAGCTGGGTCGGATCGAGCTGGTCGCGGAAGGTCCAGATGCGGTCCATGTCATCGCGCGAATAGAGCCGGACATGCTCCGGCTGGTTGAATTCGCCGCCGCTGACATGGAAGTGGATGGCCTCCAGGCCGAGGCAGACCTGGGCGATGCCGCTGGAGCCGCGCCGCTGGAAACGGCGTGGCGTGGCGTTCAGGCACCAGGGCTTGTAGAGCTGCAGCAGCAGCCGGCTGGCGGCCGCCGAAGGGCAATCGTCGCCCAGGCCGAGGCTGGCCGGGGTTTCCCGCGCCTTCAGCCGGGCCAGCAGTTCCTGGATGCCCGGGCACAGCTTGCTGGTGTCGAAGAAGCGCACCGACTCGGAGGCCGGCAGCAGCTCCAGCGGGCGGGTGCTGGCGTCGTGCATCAGGTCGATGCCGAAGGCGCGCAGGTCGAGCGGCTCCCCCAGCGGCTTGACGGCCACCAGCGGGGCGAAGCCGCGGGCCCAGCGCATGATCCAGGTGAACTCGAGGGCGCTGCGGCTGTAGGGGCTGGCCAGGTCGGCCAGCAGGATCGCCGCATAGGCGCCGGCCGGGCTCTGGGTCTTGAGCTGCTCGTTGAGCGGTTCGGGCACCACCACCTTGTCGATGCCCCATTCCTCGGCGGTGGCGTAGTAGCCGTGCAGGTCGATCCAGGCGCCGGGCGAGGGCTCGCGGCGGGCACGGTAGAACTCCAGCACCACCTTGCCGGCGTAATGCACGCAACGCTGGCAGATCAGCGCCAGGCGCGACTGCACGGCCTGCTGGCTGGCGCCCAGCTGGGCCACCTGGGCATAGGCCCGCGCCGCCGCCTGCCACAGCGCCAACACCTGGCGGAAGGCCTCCGCCTCGGCCGGCGTCGGCGGCAGGGGCTTGCCGGCGTAGCGCAGGGCGATCTCGTCCTGCAGGAAGGCCAGCGGCGCGCGCAGCGCCTCGAGCACCTCGAGGTAATCGCCGGCGGCCGGCGGGCGGTGCGACAGCCCGGTGAGCAGGGTGATCAGCGTCTGGTGCGCCTCGCGGGCGTTGGTCAGCGGCAGGCCGGCGATCAGGGCGAAGCAGGCGCGCGCGTCGGCGGTGTCGATCGGCAGCGGCGGCGGAGTCGGCGGGGTGCTGTTCATCCCGGGGGATTTCCTTTGGTCACAGGCCGTCGAAGGCGCAGCGCTCGAAGTCGCTGCCGCGGTCGAGTTGCTGGGTCAGGCGGATCTGCCGCGAGGACTGCTCGTAGAGCTCGATCACCCTGCCGGCGCGGAACCAGCCGGCCGGCACGATCACCGTGACCGGCTCGCGCAGCGCCGGCAGCGCCGGCAGGGTAAAGCCGGGCCGGTATTTCTCGTTGACCGCCGCCAGGCCGGTGCCGCGCAGGGCGACGGTCTGCGGACTGCCCGGCAGGACCTGGACGCCGACCTGCAGCTCCCCGCCGGCGGTCAGGCGCGACCAGCGCGCCGCCGCCAGCAGGAAGCCGCGGCTGCCTTCCGGCATCACCGCCACCAGCTGGCCGCCGCCGATGCGCCCGCCGGCCTGCGACAAGGGGCGCGACAGCCGGAAGCCGGTGGCCGATTCGTCGAGCGTCCGCCACTGCTCGATCATGAAGCCGTGCATCTGGCTGAAATCGTCGTCGTGCCGGGTGGCCACCCGGCCGAAGGTGGCGATCTCGTCGGCCTGGGTCTTCGACATGGCGTCGCCCTGGCCGGGCTGGCGGAAGATCTTGCCCGAGAGGTAGTAATGGATGGCGTCGAGGCCGGTCACCAGGCGGCAGCCGCCGCCGCCGAGCCGGCGCTGGTGGGCGCGCGGCGCGCCGCCCTTGCACCATTGCTGGTAGAGCTGGCGCAGCAGCAGCTCGCAGCCCGGCTGGACGCAGTCCTCGCCGAGGCCGAGCGAAGCCGGCGACTCGCCGCGCTCGAGATGGACGATGCGCTTCTTGATGCTGCGCGCGAAATCCGAGAGGTCGAGCCAGCGCAGGTTGCCGCTGGAATTGGCAGCCGTCTCGGCCCCGCCGGAGTCGAGGTCGACCACCATCGGCGGGGCTTTCGGCTCGGTCGGCGGGGTGCGTGACATGGCCACCTTGGCGCCCCAGCGGGCCAGCCAGCGATCGACCGTGATCAGTTGCCGTGCGGAGAGCTCGTAGGGGCTGGCCCGATGCAGCAGCAGCATGTGGGCGTAGGCCGCGGCGACGGTGGTGGCGGTGCGGGACGACTGCAGCGAATCGTTGACCGGCTGGGCCAGCGCGCCCAGCTGCTCGGCCGCCGCGAACACCTGGTGCAGGGTCTGCCAGAGCTGCGCCGGCGGGTCGATCGGGGCCCGGCAGATGTCGAGCAGTTCGGCGCGCAGGGTGGCGATGACGCGCTGGGCGACGAGGGCCGCATGCGGTTTGAGCTCGCCGCCCGCCAGACAGGAAGCCAGGCAGTGCAGGTAGCCGGTCTGCACGGCCTGCCAGAGGGAACGGTTGGCATCCATGCCCGCCTGTTCGGGTGGAGCCAGCGGCAGCGGCCGCCCGGCGAATTTGCGGGTCGACTCCGACTGGGCAAAGGCCACCGGATCGCGCAGCAGCTCGAGGATCTTCAAGCGCTCGCCCGGCGCGACGGCGTAGCGGTTGAGCAGGTTGATCTGGCGCAGCAGCTGGGCCTGGGTCTGGGCCGGGTTGGCCATCGGCTGCGCCGCCAGCCAGTCGCTGCAGCCGCGGGCATTGAGGAAGGCCGGCGGCTGCTCGGTGCCCAGATCGGGCAGCTTGAAGACGGGCGGGCTCATTCTCCTCCCTGCGCCTCGGCCAGCGATTGCACGAAAGCTTCGCGCAGGGCGGGCCCCGCCGTTGCCGGCCGCGGCGCGGCGGGACGCGCCGCCTCGCCCCAGATGGCATTCGGGAAATGGCGGTCGTCGCGCCAGCGCGGGATAACGTGCCAGTGCAGGTGCGGCACCTGGTTGCCCAGGCTGGCGAGATTCACCTTGTCAGGCCGCGCCGTCGAGCGCACCGCCGACTCGGCGGCGAACACCACCGACATCAGATGGCGGCGCTCGGCGGGATCCAGATCGGTCATCTCCGCCACATGGCGTTGCCAGACCACGCGACAGAAGCCCGGATAGTCGGCATCGGCGACCAGCACCAGACGGCACTGCTCGTCCTGCCAGAGCACTTCACCACCGGCTTGCGAACACAACGGACAGGCTTCCCGGACCGACATCGACCTCGCCCCGACTATGCGAAAAGGATGGCCGCATTCTACTCCGCAGCCATGCAAATGGGGGGCGGCAGGACCGGCGCGCCGTCGACGAACATCGCCAGCGTGCCCGGTTCAAGCGGGGTCCAGACCTCGTTGTCGGTGAGGGGAAGGGTGGCGACGAGGACGACGCGATCGTCGGGCGTGGTGACTTCGCTGAAATCCACCGTCACGTCCTGGTCCTTCAGGTGGGCGACGCTGAAGGGCGCCTGGCGCACGATGTAGCTGAGTTTCGTCGCGCAGTGGGCGAACAGGCAGTCGCCGTTGGAGAGCAGGGTGTTGAACTCCCCGTGGGTGGCGATTTCAAAAGTCAGTTCCCGCAACACGGCGAACAGCGCCTCGCGCGGCGGCGGCGCGGCGAAGCGGGCGCGCAGGTTCTGCAGCAGCCAGCAGAAGGCGCGCTCGCTGTCGGTGCGGCCCACCGGCAGGAAGCTGCCGTCGAGCGGCGGGTGGAAGTCCTTCAGGTTGCCGTTGTGGGCGAAGATCCAGTAGCGGCCCCACAGCTCGCGCATGAAGGGGTGGGTGTTCTCCAGCGCCACCTCGCCCTGGGTGGCCTTGCGGATGTGGGCAATGACGTTCTTCGAGCGGATCGGGTACTGGCGCACCAGCTCGGCCACCGGCGATTCGATAGTCGCCTTCGCGTCGAGGAACAGGCGGCAGCCTGCGCCCTCGAAGAAGGCGATGCCCCAGCCGTCGCGATGCACGTCGGTCAGCCCGCCGCGCGTATGGAAGCCCTCGAACGAAAAACAGATGTCGGTCGGCGTGTTGCAGTTCATGCCGAGCAGCTGGCACATGCTTCGTTCTCCGCTCAGTAGCCGGCGCCCTTGAGCAAGGTGTCCAGGCTCTCGGCGGAATAGCCGTTGAGCGTCCGGCTGCCGGCGACGATCAGCGGCACGCCGCGGCCGCCCTTCTGGCGGAATTCCCGTTGGTAGGATTCCGAAGTCGTCACGTCGCGCTCGGTGTAGGGAATGCCGCGCCGGCCCATGTGCGCCTTGGCCGCTGTGCAATAGCCGCAGGTCGGCGTGGTGTAAATGACAAGGGCTTCACGTTGCGCCGCGGGCCCGGCCGGTTTGCCCGAGGCATTCAGCACGGGCGTGCCGGAATAAGTGTTGATCGCCGCGGTGACCGGACGGGCCTTGGCTTCGGCCGGCGGACGGTCGCCGTAATGCGTCCGCCCCTGGGCGTCCACCCACTTGTAGGGTTGGGCGCCGGCGAGCGGGCTGGCGAGGGCGCAGGCGAGGAACAGGAGGCGGTGCGGAATCGGCATTTCGGGTACAGGCCTGTCTTGATGGTGCAAGAATGCACCATCGCGCCAGTCTTGTCAGCCCCGCTCGGCCAATGCGAGACGAATGCCGAGGCCGATGAACAGCACCCCGGTGGCGCGGTCGAGCCAGCGACCGACGGCGGGACGGCCGCGCAGCCAGCCGCCGACGCTGCCGGCGTACCAGCCGAGGGCGCCGAAGATCAGCACCGTCTGCGCGGCGAACAGCGTGCCGAGCAGTGCCGTCTGCATGGCGGCGTTGCCGCGGGCCGGCTCGATGAACTGCGGCAGGAAGGCGAGGAAGAACAGCGCCACCTTGGGGTTGATGGCGTTGGCGACGAAGCCGCGCATCAGGTAGGCCCGCAGCGGCGTCGGATCGCTGCCGCCGCCGGCCTCGGCGGTGAAATTCGCCCCCGCGCTGCGCAGCGCCTGCCAACCGAGCCAGACCAGGTAGGCCGCGCCGGCCATCTTGAGGGCAAGAAACGCGGTTTCCGAGGCGGCGATCAGCGCGGTGACGCCCAGCGTCGCCCACACCGTGTGGGTGAAGCAGCCCAGCGCGCAGCCGAGGCCGAAGCCGATGCCGGCATGGCGGCCGCGCGACAGGCCGAGGCTCAGCACGGAGAGGTTGTCCGGGCCGGGGGCCAGGGTGATCAGCGCGGCGGCGAGCAGGAAGCCGGCGATCTGGGCAAGGCTGATGTCGACGATCATAGAAGCACCCGTTCGATGCCGCCGGCGTTGGCCCGCGCGACATAGTTTTCCATCCAGTCCGGCCCGAGCAGGCGCTGCGCCAGCTCGACGACGATGTAGTCCGCATCCGTGCCGGTGTCGTCGGCATAGCGGTGCAGGCCCTGCAGGCAGGACGGGCAGGAGGTGAGGAGCTTCACCGGGTCGTCGCCCGGGAAGCGCGCGATGCCGCGCGCGATCTCCTCCTGCTTGCGGAAGCGCACTTGCGTCGACACGTCGGGCCGCGCCACCGCCAGCGTGCCGGCCTCGCCGCAGCAGCGGTCGTTGAGGTCGACGCGGCTGCCGAGCAGCTGCGCGGCGACTTTCGTGCCGTTATGCACCCTCATCGGATCGTGGCAGGGCTGGTGATACAAATAGCGCGCGCCTTTCACGCCATCGAGTTTCACGCCCTTCTCCATTAAATATTCGTGGATGTCGAGCAGCCGGCAGCCGGGGAAGATCTTGCCGAATTCGTACTTCTGCAGCTGGTCCATGCAGGTGCCGCAGGAGACGATCACCGTGCGGATGTCGAGGTAGTTGAGCGTGTTGGCGACGCGGTGGAACAGCACGCGGTTGTCGGTGGTGATCTTCTGCCCTTCGTCGGCCTCGCCGGCCGCGGTCTGCGGATAGCCGCAGCACAGGTAGCCGGGCGGCAGCACGGTCTGCGCGCCGAGCTCGAAGAGCATCGCCTGCGTCGCCAGGCCCACTTGCGAGAACAGCCGCTCCGAGCCGCAGCCGGGGAAGTAGAAGACGGCGTCGGAATCCTCCGATACTTTCTGCGGATCGCGGATCACCGGCACGATGGCGGCGTCCTCGATGTCGAGCAGCGCCCGCGAGGTGCGTTTCGGCAGCCCGCCCGGCATCGGCCGGTTGATGAGGTGGATGACCTGCGTGCGCAACGTCGGCGCGCCGAGCGTGGCGGCCGGCTGGCGCGTGCTGCGCCCGGCGAGGCCCGACCATTTCGCCAGCCGGTAGCCGAGGCGTTGCGCCTTGTAGCCCCATTCGATCATGCCCTTGCGCATCAGCTTGATCGTCGCCGGGTCTTTCAGGGTGAGGAAGGCCATTGCCGCGGCCTTGGCCGGGACGAACTTCTTTTGGCCCTGCTCGCGCAGGAAGTTGCGCATGGCCACCGAGACGTCGCCGTAGTCGATGTCCACCGGGCAGGGCTTCACGCAGCGGTGGCAGATGGTGCAGTGGTCGGCGATGTCGTTGAACTCGTCGAAGTGCGCCAGCGAGACGCCGCGCCGCGTCTGCTCCTCGTAGAGGAAGGCCTCGACCAGCAGCCCGGTGCCGAGGATCTTGTTGCGCGGCGAGTAGAGCAGGTTGGCGCGCGGCACATGGGTCGAGCAGACCGGCTTGCACTTGCCGCAGCGCAGGCAGTCCTTGATGCTGGCCGCGATGTTGCCGATTTCGGACTGCTCGAGGATGAGCGACTCGACGCCGAGCAGGCTGAAGCTGGGCGTGTAGGCGTTGCCGAGGTTGGCGCCGGGCAGCAGCTTGCCGCGGTTGAAGCGGCCCTCCGGGTCGATGCGGTTCTTGTAGTCGACGAAGGGTGAGAGTTCCTCGGGTGCCAGATAGTCGAGCTTGGTGATGCCGATGCCGTGCTCGCCGGAAATGACCCCACCCAAGCTTTTCGCCAGCGCCATGATGCGGTCGACGGCGGCGTTGGCCTCCTGCAGCATCTCGTAGCGGTCGGAGTTGACCGGGATGTTGGTGTGCACATTGCCGTCGCCGGCGTGCATGTGCAGGGCGACGAAGACGCGCCCGCGCAGCACCTCGCGGTGGATGCCCGCGATGCGCTCCAGCACCGGGCCGAACACCACGCCGTCGAAGATGTCCTCGATCTGCGGCTTCAGCTCGCGCCTCCAGGAGACGCGCAGGGAGTAGTCCTGGAGGCGGTGGAAGACCGATTCACCCTCTCCCCGGCCCTCTCCCATCGAGGGAGAGGGAGCAAACTCTCCCCTCCCCCCTCGTGGGGGAGGGGCTGGGGGAGAGGGGGGATCGTCAGGCGCATCGAGATTGTCCAGCAACCACAGCCAGCGTTGCCGTACCGTGTCGATCAGCTCCAGCGCCTGCGCGCGGCGGTCGCCGATCAGTTCCTCCGCGTCGAGGGTGGCGTCGCCGGCATGCAGCGGCAGCTCGCCCTTGAGGAACTCGGCCAGCGCCTCGCACAGGCGCAGCTTGTTCCTGATCGACAGCTCGATGTTGATGCGCTCGATGCCGTCGCAGTAGTCGCCCATGCGCGCGAGCGGGATCACCACGTCCTCGTTGATCTTGAAGGCGTTGGTGTGGCGGGCGATGGCGGCGGTGCGGGCGCGGTCGAGCCAGAAGGTCTTGCGCGCCTCGGCCGACACCGCGATGAAGCCCTCGCCGCCGCGGGCGTTGGCGATCTTCACGACTTCGGAGGCAGCCTGCATGACCGCGACTTCGTCCTCGCCGACGATGTCGCCGATCAGCACCATCTTCGGCCGGCCATGGCGCTTGGCCTTGGTCGCGTAGCCGACGGCTTTCACATAGCGCTCGTCGAGGTGCTCCAGGCCGGCCAATATCGCGCCGCCCGGACGCTTTTCCAGGTAGTCCTTGATCTCGACGATGGAGGGCACCGCCTCGCGCACCTGGCCGAAGAATTCCAGGCAGACGGTGCGCGTCACCGGCGGCAGGCGGTGCAGGATGAAGCGCGCCGAGGTGATGATGCCGTCGCAGCCTTCCTTCTGCACGCCGGGCAGCCCCGCCAGGAACTTGTCGGTGACGTCCTTGCCGAGGCCGGTCTTGCGGAAGCGGTTGCCCGGCACCTCGAGGATTTCTTCGGACAGCGGCTTGCCAGTGTCCGAATCCGTGCGGCGCACGCGGAACTTCGCCAGCGCCTGGTCGTGGATCTTGCCCAGGTTGTGCTCGAGGCGCTCCACCTCCAGCCAGTTCCCGTCCGGGCCGACCATCTTCCACGAGGCCAGGTTGTCGAGCGCGGTGCCCCACAGCACGGCCTTCTTGCCGCCGGCGTTCATGGCGATGTTGCCACCGACGCAGGAGGCGTCGGCCGAGGTCGGGTCGACGGCGAAGACCAGTCCGCCCTCCTCGGCGGCCTCCATCACGCGCCGCGTCACCACGCCGGCGCCGCACTGGATGGTCGCGTAGGGCCGGTCCGTTCCCGGCAAAGTCAGTTCCTGCGGCACGGCGAGGCGGTCGAGCTTTTCGGTGTTGATGACGACCGAGTTGGGCGTCAGCGGCACGGCGCCGCCGGTGTAGCCGGTGCCGCCGCCGCGCGGGATGATCGTGAGATTCAG
>JAEUNH010000133.1 GCA_016791205.1 Rhodocyclaceae bacterium
CGCCGTCAGGTGGCGGCATTGGCGCGCGAGGCGATCTGCGCCGGCGCCCGGATTGACCGTCCGACATGAGCGGGGTCCCGGCGTCGATTCGGGGAAACTTTTCCGGAGGCTTAGCACTCTCAGACTGCGAGTGCTAAAATAGCCATCTACGTTCAAGGAGATCCGTACGCCATGACCCATGCCCTGACTTTCCCCACCGTCTCGACCGTCGGTAGCATCGATGCCTATATCCAGGCAGCGAATCGTTATCCGATGCTTTCCGAGGCCGAGGAGCAGCGGCTGGCCGAGCGTTTCCACGACGATGGCGATGTGGATGCGGCGCGCCAGTTGGTGCTTTCGCACCTTCGTCTGGTGATTTCGATTGCTCGCGGCTATCTCGGCTACGGCCTGCCGCATGCCGACCTGATCCAGGAAGGCAACATCGGCCTGATGAAGGCGGTCAAGCGCTACGATCCGGCACGCGGCGTGCGCCTCGTATCCTTCGCCATGCACTGGATCAAGGCCGAAATCCACGAATACATCCTGAAGAACTGGCGTCTGGTCAAGGTGGCGACGACCAAGGCGCAGCGCAAGCTGTTCTTCAACCTGCGCAGCCTGAAGCAGGGCCTCAATACCATGAGCGGCGAAGAAGTCGGCGCCATGGCCAGGCAGCTCGGCGTCAAGCCCGAGGAAGTGCGCGAGATGGAAACGCGCCTCACCGGCCGCGACATCGCCATGGAAGCCAGTTCAGATGATGAGGGCGAGTCCTTCGCCCCCATCGCCTACCTGGCCGACCCGGCCGAGGAGCCCTCGGAAGCGCTGGCCAACCGCGAAATGGAACGCCTGCAGGACGAAGGACTGAAGCTGGCCCTGGCCAAGCTCGACGAGCGCAGCCGGCGCATCATCGAGCGGCGCTGGCTGGCCGAGGGCGAGACGGCTACGCTGCACGAGCTGGCGGACGAATACGGCGTGTCGGCCGAGCGCATCCGCCAGATCGAGGCCAAGGCCATGCAGAAAATGAAAGGCATGCTGGCGCACGCCGTCTGACCGGCGCAGCGCCAATCAAGCCGCTGCGCGAATGCAGCGGCTTTTTTCTTTCTGGAAGCCGCGCAGCGGCTGAACCAACGTCACCCTTTTCCGCGGGAAAGGGGAAGAGGGATAGGCGGTTATTTCCCTGCGACGAGGAGCTTGAGGTCCTTGGCGATCAGCTCCGGCTTTTCGCCATGCTTGACGTAGAGCCTGAGCCGGCCCTGGGGATCATAGACGTAGCTGCCGGCCGTGTGGTCGACGGTGTAGGTCGTCGGCGTGCTGCCCGGCTGCTTCTTGTAGAAGACGCGGAAGTCCTGGGCCGTTTTGGCAATGGTCGGCGCATCGGCGTAGAGGCCGAGGAAGCTCGGGTTGAACACCGGCACGTACTGGGCCAGCAGTTCCTGCGTGTCGCGCTCGGGGTCCACCGAGACGAACAGCACCTGCACCTTGGCGGCATCGGCGCCCAGCAGCTTCATCGCCTCCGCCATGCCGGTCATGGTCGTCGGGCAGACATCCGGGCATTGCGTGTAGCCGAAGAAGATCACCACCGCCTTGCCGCGGAAGTCGGCCAAGGTGCGCGGCTTGCCGGTGTGGTCGGTCAGCGCGAAATCCTTGCCGAAGTCGGCGAAGGTGAGGTCGGCGTTGGCGAATTGCGGCTTGGAATCGCAGCCGGCCAGCAGCAGGGCCAGCGCCAGGAAAAGCAGTCTAGCCATCAGAACCTGAAGTAGTGGTCGATCAGGAGCGCAGCGAACAGCGCGGACAGGTACCAGATCGAGTAGCGGAAGGTCTTGTGAGCCAGACGGTCGCTGTAGGCCCGGTACATTTGGATCGCGTAGGCCAGGAACACCCCGCTGAGGACCGCGGCGCAGGCCAGGTAGATCAGGCCGCTCATGCCGATCACGTAGGGCATGAGGGTGACGCCGAAGAGCAGGATGGTGTAGAGCAGGATCTGCAGGCGGGTGTATTCGGGCCCGTGCGTCACCGGCAGCATGGGCATGCCGACCTTGGCGTATTCCTTGGTGCGATAGAGCGCCAGCGACCAGAAGTGCGGCGGCGTCCACACGAAGATGATGAGGAACAGCAGCAGCGCCTCGCTGCTCACCTCGCCCGTCGCGGCGGCCCAGCCCAGGATCGGCGGCATGGCGCCGGAGGCGCCGCCGATGACGATGTTCTGGGGCGTCGCCGGCTTGAGGAAGATGGTGTAGATGATGGCGTAGCCGACGAAGGTCGCCAGGGTCAGCCACATGGTCAGCGGATTGACGAACCAGTACAGCAGGGACAGGCCGATGCCGCCGATCACGCCGGAGAACAGCAGTGTCTGGCGGGAATTGACTTCGCCGCGCGGCAGCGGGCGGCCGCGCGTGCGGGCCATGACGGCGTCGATCCTCTGCTCGATCAGGCAGTTCACCGCCGCCGCTGCGCCGGCGATGAGGGCGATGCCGGTGGTGGCGGCAACCAGGACCACGGGGGGCACCGCCCCTGGCACGGCGAGGAACATGCCAATGACGGCGCAGAACACGATGAGAGAGACCACCCGGGGCTTGGTCAGCTGGAAATACTGGTACAGGCGGTATCCCAGCGTCTGCTCCGGAGAGGGTAATGCCTTCATGCGAGCCCCTGGATGGCGGTTAGGCGCAAATTCGAAGGTCGGAATCTACCACGCCGCGCCGCGGGAATAAACCGGGGTGGATCAAGGTTTTCAACCGGCACCGATGCGCGAGGGACGCAGCAGGCGCTGCAGGTCCTTGATCATGCGGGTCGGATCGGGCTTTTCCGGGAAGCGCATCATCAGATTCCCCTGCGGATCGATCAGGTAGAGGTGGGCGGTGCGATCGGCAGGCGCCGGAAACGCCGCCAGGACCTCGCTTCCCGCCGCCTGGACGACCCGGGTGCCCTCATGCTCCGCCAGCAGGTCAGGCGCCGGACGGCGGTCGTCCGACAACAGCCAGAGGCGTTCCAGGCGCACCATGTCCTTGCCCTGCGCCAGGCGAATCTGGCGCATGGCGTAGAGCTTTTCCCGGCAACGGGCCGCGCAATCGCCCGAATCGATCTGCAGCAGCAGCCACTTCCCCTTCAATTGGCCGAACCGGAACGCCTCGCCGGCAAGCAGGGGCAGCGGCTGCGCCGGCATGGGTGTCGGCGTCAGCAACTCGCCGTGATTCATGCGGCCGGCGGGGGGGGCGAAATAGTAGAAGAACAAGGCGGCGGCAATCGGAAAGGCGCTCACCAGACCGACGCCGAGCACGATGAGTTTCTGTTTATGCTTCATAGTGCAATGAGGGGGCGATAGGCTAGACTTGCGATGCGGGGGGAGAGCAAATCATGGCCATGCGCATCGTCGTCATCGTGTTTCTGGTCGCCATCGTCGCCAGCCTGGCTTCGGCGCTGGTCTTTCTGTTCCGCGACCAGGGCCGCGACAGCCGGCGCATGGTCAAGGCGCTGGCCGTGCGCGTCGGCCTGTCCGCCCTGCTCTTCGTGTTGCTGGCAGCCGGCTACTACTCCGGCCTGATCACCGACAAGTTATAGGAATCCCTACAGCCAGTACACCACGACGAAAAGGAACAGCCAGACCACGTCGACGAAGTGCCAGTACCAGGCCACCGCCTCGAAGGCGAAGTGATGGTCCGGCCTGAAATGCCCGGCCAGCACGCGGAAGAGGATCACCAGCAACATGGTCGCGCCGATGGTCACGTGCAGGCCGTGGAAGCCGGTCAGCATGAAGAAGGTTGAGCCGTAAACGCCGGTGGTCAGCTTCAGGTTCAGGTCCTGGTAGGCATGCACGTATTCGTAAATCTGCAAGCTGAGGAAGAGCAGGCCGAGGGCGATGGTCAGCATCAGGCCGAGCTTCAGCTGGCCGCGCTTGCCGGCGACCAGGCCCCAGTGCGCCCAGGTCAGGGTCGCCCCGGAAGACAGCAGCAGCAGGGTATTGATGAGCGGAATCCCCATCGCGCCCATCGGCGTAAACTGCTCGGCGAATTTCGGTCCGGCGCTCGGCCAGTTCGCCTTGAAGTCGGGCCACAGGAGTTGCTGCTCGGCGCTGGCCAGGTCGGGCACGGCCAGCACGCGGATGTAGAAGAGGGCGCCGAAGAAGGCGGCGAAGAACATCACTTCCGAGAAGATGAACCAGCTCATGCCCCAGCGGAACGAGACGTCGACCTGCCTGTTGTACTTGCCGCCCTCGGATTCGTCGATGACCCGGCCGAACCAGCCGAAGAGCATGAACAGCAGCACGGCAAAACCAGCCAGCACGATATAGGGGCCGGCGGCGAACTTGTTCATCCAGAGTACGGCGCCCGATGCCAGCAGGAACAGCGCGGAGGAGCCGACCAACGGATAGTGCGATGGCTCAGGAACGAAATAGCGGGATGCCTGCAGATTCATGACTGCCTCCAAGGTCTTTGTGTTTGCTACTTTGCCGCAACAAAATGCACGAACGTCACGATCGCCAGAACGAATGCCACGACAACGATAACGCCGGCGACGATTATCTGGATGGGCCGCAATCCCGCAGCATCTTCCTCGTGCGTCCTGCTGTGGCGTACGCCGAACAGCCCCGACAGCACCGTCCTCAGCAACTGCAAAGGCCCGGCCTTGCGCGTACCCACCACTGTTCCGCCATTCATGCGCCCGGCCTGCCCGGTTTCGACGCTGGCTCGGCAAGCGTGCCCGCCACTTCGAAGAAGGTATAGGACAGGGTGATGGTAGTGACGTCTTTCGGCAGCGCCGGATCGATCACGAACACCACGGGCATTTCGCGCGACTCGCCCGGTCCCAGCGTCTGCCGCGCGAAGCAGAAGCACTCCAGCTTCTTGAAGTGCGCGGCGGCCAGTTGCGGGCCGTAGCTGGGGATCGCCTGCCCAGTCACCGGGTGGTTGCGGTTGTTGCTGACGCGGTAAACAGCATGCACCAGCTCGCCCGGATGCACCGCGACGCTGGTCTGCCCGGGTTCGAAGCGCCACGGCAGTCCGTGCAGGTTGGCGTCGAACTCGACGGTAATCGTGCGGCTGGTGTCGACCTGGGTGTTGCGCACCGCGTCGTCGGCGTTGAGCAGGTTGTTGATGCCGGTCACCTCGCAGAACTTCTGGTACAGCGGCACCATGGCGTAGCCAAAGCCGAACATCAATCCGGCCACCAGCAGCAGCCTGGCGAGGACGCGACGGTTGTCGGCGCTCTTGTCAGGGTTCACTTGATCAACCAGTAGCGCAACAAATAGCCGAGGAACAGGGCCGCCGCCACCGAGGCGAGGACCAGGGCCGTTTTGCGGTTTTTTTCCTGCTGGGTCGGGTTCATTCGTGCCCCTTGGCCCCGCTCAGCACCGGCGGCTCCTCGAAGGTGTGGTAGGGCGCCGGCGAGGGCACGGTCCACTCCAGGCCGGTGGCGCCCTCCCAGGGCTTGGCAGGCGCCTTCTCGCCGCCGCGGATGGCCTTCAGCACCACATACAGGAACAGCAACTGGCTCAGCCCGAAGCCGAAGGCCCCGATCGTCGACACCTGGTTGAAGTCGACGAACTGCAAGGCGTAGTCCGGGATGCGGCGCGGCATGCCGGCCAGCCCGAGAAAATGCTGCGGGAAGAAGGCAATGTTGAAGGAGACGATGGACAGCCAGAAATGCCACTGCCCCAGCGTCTCGTCGTACATGTGGCCGGTCCACTTGGGAAGCCAGTAGTACACCGCCGCAAAGGCCGAGAACAGCGCCCCCGCAACCATCACGTAGTGGAAGTGGGCGACCACGTAATAGGTATCCTGCAGCTGCACGTCAATCGCCGTGTTCGACAGCACCAGGCCGGTGAAGCCGCCGATGGTGAACAGGAAGAGGAAGCCGAGGGCGAACAGCATCGGCGTCTCGAAGGTCATCGAACCCCGCCACATGGTGGCCACCCAGTTGAACACCTTCACCCCCGTCGGCACCGCGATCAGGATGGTGGCATACATGAAGTAGAGCTGTCCGGCGACCGGCATGCCGACCACGTACATGTGGTGCGCCCAGACGATGAATGAAATCAGCGCGATCGAGGCGATGGCGTACACCATCGAGGTGTAGCCGAAGATCGGCTTGCGCGCGAAGGCCGGGATGACGTGCGAGACGACGCCGAACGCCGGCAGGGCGATGATGTACACCTCGGGATGGCCGAAGAACCAGAAGATGTGCTGGAACAGCACCGGGTCGCCGCCGCCGGCGGCGCTGAAGAAGCTGGTGCCGAAATGGCGGTCCGTCAGGATCATGGTGACGGCGCCGGCCAGCACCGGCATCACGGCAATCAGCAGGTAGCCGGTGATCAGCCAGGTCCAGCAGAACATCGGCATCCGCATCAGCGGCATGCCGGGCGCGCGCAGGTTTAGGATCGTCGTGACGATGTTGATCGATCCCATGATCGACGACATGCCGAGGATGTGCACCGCGAAGATGGCCATGTCCATGCCGATGCCCATCTGGATCGACAGCGGCGGATACAGCGTCCAGCCGGTGCCGGCGGCGCCGCCGGGCACGAACATGGACGCCGTCAGCAGGATGCCGGCGGGCGGCAGCAGCCAGAAGCTCCAGTTGTTCATGCGCGCGAAGGCCATGTCGGGCGCGCCGATCATCATCGGGATCATCCAGTTGGCGAAGCCGACGAAGGCCGGCATGATCGCCCCGAACACCATGATCAGGCCGTGCAGCGTGATCATCTGGTTGAAGAATTCCGGCTCGACGTATTGCAGTCCGGGCTGGAACAGTTCGGCGCGGATGATCAGGGCCATCGCCCCGCCCACCATGAACATGGCGAAGCTGAACCACAGATACATCGTGCCGATGTCCTTGTGGTTGGTGGTGGTGATCCAGCGCATGACCCCCTTCGGATGATGCGAGTGACCGTCCCCGTGTGCGTGGCCTGCGCCGTGGGCGTGGGTGGCTTCCATCTTGTCTCCTTGTATCCCGCGAATTCCGTTTACTTGCGTGCGGCCTTGATCTCGGCCGGCTGCACGACATCGCCCGTCTTGTTGCCCCAGGCGTTGCGCTCGTAGGTGACGACGGCGGCGATGTCGCCGTCGCCAAGCTGGCCGCCGTAGGCCGCCATGGCCGTGTTCGGCTTGCCGTGCAGGACGATGGCGATGTGCTCGGCCTTGGGCCCCTTGGCGATCTTCGAGCCGTCCAGCGCCGGGAAGGCGGGCGGCAGGCCCTTGCCGTTGGCCTGGTGGCAGGCCACGCAGTTGGCCGCATAGACCTTCTCGCCGCGGTTCATCAGCTCGGCCAGGGAATAGGTTTTCGCGCCCTCGTCGGCCGCGGCGGCCATCTGCTGCTTCTGCTCGCCGACCCACTGTGAATACTTCTCGGCGGACACCACTTCGACCACAATCGGCATGAAGGCGTGGTCCTTGCCGCACAGCTCGGCGCACTGGCCGCGATAGATGCCTTCCTTCTCGGCCTTGAACCAGGTGTCGCGCACATAACCCGGAATGGCGTCCTGCTTGACCGCCAGGGCCGGCACCCACCAGGAATGGATCACGTCGGTCGCCGTGGTCAGCACACGGACTTTTTTTCCGACCGGCACGACGACATGGCGATCGACCTCGAGCAGGTAATTGCCGCCCTTGGCCGCGCTGCCGCGAATCTGTTCCGCGGGGGTGGACATCAGGCTCATGAAGCGGATGCCCTCGCCCTCCCCCTTGAGGTAGTCGTAGCCCCACTTCCATTGGTAGCCGGTCGCCTTGATGGTGATGTCCGCCTGGGAAGTGTCGCGCATGTTGAGCACCGCCTTGGTGGCAGGCCAGGCCATGGCCACGAGGATCAGCAACGGCACGACGGTCCAGGCGATCTCGACCAGGGTGTTGTCGTGGAACTGGGCGGCCGCATGCCCCTGCGACTTGCGGTGCCTGAACACCGAATAGAACATGGCGGCGAAGACGCCGATGAAGATGACGACGATGATGATCATCATCAGGTTATGAAGATCGATCACCGTCTGGGCGGCCTGGGTGGCGGGAGCCTGGAAATTGAGTTCCCAGGCAGCCAGGGCATTCCCCGTACTGGTCATGAGCGACAGCAACGCAGCGGATTGCCCGGTTTTATTCTTTGAACCCATCAGCCTCTCTCCTAACAGGTTGGCCCGCGTAGTACCGGCGGCCATAATTATTTAGATATGAAATATGCAATACCCTAACACGCGGCTCGGGTTCTTTCAAGAATCGTTGATCCAAATCAAAAGCACATAGAAATAGTGGGGATTTGTCCCTTGTTTGCCCCTTGTGCGGGATTGGACAGGAAGCCAGGGAATCAGCCGGCCAGGGTGGCCGGAGGGCAGAGCGAGGATTAAGGCGTGGCGAGCGCTGCCAGGATTTTTTCATGCACCCCGCCGAAGCCGCCGTTGCTCATCACGAGCACATGGTCGCCGGCCTGTGCCGCCGCGGCCACCGCCGCCACCAGCCGATCCAGATCCTCGAAGACCCGCGCCCGCGTGCCCAGCGGCGCCAGCGCCCCGGCAGGATCCCAGCCCAGGTTGGCGGCATAGCAGAAGGTCGCATCCGCTCCGGCCAGACTGTCAGGCAACTGGGCCTTCATCACGCCCAGCTTCATGGTGTTCGAGCGCGGCTCCAGCACTGCCAGGATGCGCCCGCCAGGCAGGCGCTGGCGCAGGCCCGCCACGGTGGCGGCGATAGCCGTCGGGTGGTGGGCGAAATCGTCGTACACCGTCACGCCGCGCACTTCCCCCCTGAGCTCCAGCCGGCGACGCACTCCGCCGAAGCGGGCCAGGGCCTCCAGGGCCAAGGCCGGCGGCACCCCGGCATGGCGCGCCGCCGCCACCGCCGCAAGCGCGTTGGCGCGGTTGTGTTCCCCCGCCAGCGGCAGGCTGAGCCGGCCGACATCCTCCCCGGCAAAGCGGACGCGGCAAGAACCGTCCGGCTCCTCAGGCCCCAATTGCCAGCCTTCCGGCGCACCGAACCATTCCACCGGCGTCCAGCAGCCGCGCGCCAGGACCCGCTTCAGGCTGGCCTCGACGGCATTCGCGAGGATCAGGCCGGATTTAGGGAGGATCCGCACAAAATGATGGAATTGCGTCTCGATAGCCGCAAGATCGCCGAAGATGTCGGCATGATCGAACTCAAGATTGTTGAGGATGGCGGTCCGTGCCCGGTAATGGACGAACTTGGAACGCTTGTCGCAAAAGGCCGTGTCGTACTCGTCCGCCTCGATCACGAAGAAGGGGCTGGAAGTCAGACGTGCCGAGACGCCGAAATCCTGCGGCACGCCGCCGATCAGGAAACCCGGCTGCAGGCCGCCCTGTTCCAGGATCCAGGCCAGCAGCGAAGAAGTGGTGGTCTTGCCGTGGGTGCCGGCGACGGCCAGGACCCATTTGTCGCGCAGCACGTTTTCCGCCAGCCATTGCGGCCCGGATACATAAGGCAGTCCCTGGTCGAGAATGGCCTCCAGGAGAGGATTGCCGCGCGAGATGGCGTTGCCGACGACGAACAGGTCGGGCTTCAAGCCGGCCTGGGCGGCCTCGTAGCCCTCGATCAGTTCAATGCCCTGCGCCTCGAGCTGGGTGCTCATCGGCGGATAGACATTGGCATCGCAGCCCGTCACGCGATGGCCCGAAGCCCGCGCCAGCAGGGCAATCCCGCCCATGAAGGTGCCGCAGATGCCGAGGATGTGGATGTGCATGGGGGATGGGCTAGAATGACGGCGAATTCTAACCGATCATCCGGCATCGCCATGCCTCACCACGACCGGAATGCCCTGCGACACAACGCCATGCGGCGCAACATCGCCGCCCTGGCCGCCCGCCTGATGGCCGAGGACGGCATCGCCGACTACGGCCTGGCCAAGCGCAAGGCGGCACGCCAACTCGGCGCGCCGGAAACCGAGGCCCTGCCCAACAATGCCGAGATCGAGGCAGAGCTGCGCGCCTACCAGGCGATCTATCAGGAAGACGAGCAGCGCGAGCGCCTGTTCGACATGCGGCGCACGGCGGTGGAGGTGATGCGCCTTCTGGAGCCCTTCAAGCCCTATCTGACCGGCCCGGTGCTGGACGGCACGGCCGGCCGCTATGCCGAGATCGAACTCGAAGCCTTCCCCGACAGCGGCAAGGAAGTCGAGATCTTCCTGCTGAACCAGGGCATCCGCTTCGAACAAAGCGAACCCCGCCGGGGCGGCTCGGAGACGGCAGAGTGTGTGCTCACCTTCGAGTGGAATGAGCTTCCGGTGAGGCTTTCACTGTACGAACCGGATGCCGAACGCGCCCAGAAACGCCGCAACGGAAGGGTGTCGGAGCGCGCCCGCCTGAGTTCCGTGGAGGCTCTGCTGGAATCCCCCGTGGCATGAGCCGGGCCGGGCGCCTGGCGCTACTGATTGTCGCCGCCTCCACTCTGGCAGCCGGCGCGGGCTATTACTTCGGGAACCTTCGGCAGGTCGCGCCACCTCCCATCGAGGCAGTGCCGACCGCCAATGCCGCCGCCAGACTGCTGTCCCTGACCTTGCCCGACCTGGAAGGCAAACCCCAGGCGCTGTCGCAATGGAAAGGCAAGGTTCTGGTGGTGAACTTCTGGGCGACCTGGTGCCCGCCCTGCAAGGAAGAAATGCCGGAGTTCTCACGACTGAACAAGGAATTTTCACCGAATGGCGTTCAATTTGTAGGCATCAGCATCGATACAGCCGAGAAAGTGTTGGCTTTCAGCAAAGAAACGCCGGTTTCCTATCCCCTGCTCATCAGCAACCTGGACAGCCTCGACTTGGCCAGCGATTTAGGCAATCGCGCCAAAGGCTTGCCTTTCACAATCATTCTCCGGCCGGACGGCTCCCCGCAACAGGTCAAACTGGGCAAGTTCGCCACTCCGGATCTGGAAAAAGCCATCCGATCGGCGTCCCAGCCACACTGACTTTTCGGCAGATCTTCGCCAATTCTGGACAATTTGCCGTGATTTGCGGCAAACTTGCAGACATGAAACCGAAGAAAGCCGCTCCCAAGCCGGGCCGCAATGCCATCGGCAAGCAGCGCGTCCTGGTGGTGCATGGGCCAAACCTGAATCTGCTCGGCCTGCGCGAACCGGACATCTACGGCGACGAGACACTGGCAGACATCAATGCCGGGCTGGAACGCCAGGCCAACTCCGCCGGAGTCGGGCTGATCACCTTCCAGAGCAACCACGAAGGCGACCTGGTCGATCGCATCCAGGCCGCACGCTCGGAACGCGTCGGCTTCATCGTCATCAACCCCGGGGGCTACACCCACACCAGCGTGGCCTTGCGCGACGCCCTGGCGGCGGTGGCCATTCCTTTCGTCGAAGTGCATCTTTCCAACATCCACGCACGCGAACCGTTCCGCCGGCATTCCTATTTCTCGGACATCGCCGCCGGCGTCATCTGCGGCCTGGGCAGCCACGGCTACCGGCTGGCCCTCGATTTCGCGCTGAACCGCATCCGCTAGTTTCAATCCCGCGACGGGGCTTATGGACGGCCGCCGCGGGCCATTTCATGGAGGGAGACAACAAATGGACCTCAGAAAACTGAAGGCCTTGATCGATCTGGTGGAAAAATCCGGCATCGCCGAGCTCGAGATCACCGAAGGGGAGGAAAAAGTGCGCATCGCCAAGCAGGGCGGTTCGGCGCCGGCGCCCTCCTTCCATATGCACCACGCCAGCCCGGCGCCGGCCGCCGCGCCGGCCGCCCCGGTGGCGGCGCCCGCCGAGCCGGCGGTGGCGGCGGAACCGGAAGGCCATCCGGTCAAGGCGCCCATGGTCGGCACCTTCTACCGTTCCGGCTCGCCCGGCTCGCAGCCCTTCGTCGAGGTCGGCCAGGCGGTGAAGGCCGGCGACACGCTCTGCATCATCGAGGCCATGAAGCTGATGAACGAGATCGAGGCCGACGCTTCCGGCGTCATCAAGGCCATCCTCGTTGAAAACGGCCAGCCGGTCGAATACGGCCAACCCCTCGTCATCATCGGCTGACCTATGGCCCCCCACGCTCACATTCGTTCGCTGCCCCCCACAGGGGGGCGCAGCCTCCCTTGGGGCGGCCCGGCGGGAGTCTGACCTCCATGTTCGAAAAGATCCTTATCGCCAACCGCGGCGAAATCGCGCTGCGCATCCAGCGCGCCTGCCGCGAGATGGGCATCAAGACGGTGGTCGTGCATTCCGAGGCCGACACCGAGGCCAAGTACGTCAAGCTCGCCGACGAGTCGGTGTGCATCGGACCGGCCGCCTCCTCGGCCAGCTACCTCAACATCCCGGCCATCATCTCGGCGGCCGAGGTCACCGACGCCGAAGCCATCCACCCAGGCTACGGTTTCCTCTCCGAGAACGCCGACTTCGCCGAACGCGTCGAGAAATCCGGTTTCGTCTTCATCGGCCCACGCCCGGAGACCATCCGCCTGATGGGCGACAAGGTTTCCGCCAAGGACGCCATGAAGGCCGCCGGCGTGCCCTGCGTCCCCGGCTCGGATGGCGCCCTGCCGGAGGATCCCAAGGAGATCGTCAGGATCGCCCGCGCCATCGGCTACCCGGTGATCATCAAGGCAGCCGGCGGCGGCGGCGGCCGCGGCATGCGCGTGGTGCACACCGAGGCGGCGCTGCTCAACGCCGTCACCATGACCCGCGCCGAGGCCCAGGCCGCCTTCGGCAATCCCGTGGTGTACATGGAGAAGTTCCTCGAGAACCCGCGCCACATCGAGTTCCAGGTGCTGGCCGATTCCTACAAGAACGCCGTCTGGCTGGGCGAGCGCGACTGCTCGATGCAGCGCCGCCACCAGAAGATCATCGAGGAGGCGCCGGCGCCGGAGATCGCCCGCCGCCTGATCACCCGCATCGGCGACCGCTGCGCCGAGGCCTGCCGCAAGATCGGCTACCGCGGCGCCGGTACCTTCGAGTTCCTTTTCGAGGACGGCGAGTTCTACTTCATCGAGATGAACACCCGCCTGCAGGTCGAGCACCCGGTGACCGAGTTCATCACCGGCATCGACCTGGTGCAGCAGCAGATCCGCGTCGCCGCCGGCGAGAAGCTGGCCCTGCGCCAGCGCGAGATCGAGCTGAAGGGCCATGCCATCGAGTGCCGCATCAACGCCGAGGATCCCTTCAAATTCACCCCCTCGCCGGGGCGCATCGCCTCCTACCACCCGCCCGGCGGTCCGGGCATCCGGGTCGATTCCCACGTCTATAGCGGCTACAACGTGCCGCTGCACTACGACTCGATGATCGGCAAGCTGATCGCCTACGGCGACACCCGCGACCAGGCCATCCGCCGCATGCGCATCGCCCTCTCGGAAATGGTGGTCGAGGGCATCAAGACCAACATCCCGCTGCATCAGGAGCTGATGCACGACCATCGCTTCATCAAGGGCGGCACCAGCATCCATTACCTGGAGCAGAAGCTGGCCGCCAAGGGCGAGGCCACCAAGGGTAAGTAAGCCTTCATGTGGCTCTCCGTCGCGTTCGCCGCCGAGGCCGCCCATGTCGAGGCCCTGTCCGAGGCCCTGCTGGCGCTGGGCGCGCTCTCGGTCGGGGTGGAGGACGCCGACGCCGGCACCGACCGCGAAACGCCGCAATTCGGCGAGCCGGGCAGTTCGCCGGCGCCCCTTTGGGCCAGGAGCCGCGTCGTCGCGCTCTTCGAGAAGCATGCCGACATCCCGCTGATTGCCGCCGCCGCGGCCGGCCAGGCCGGACTGGCCGGCACGCCCCGCTACGAGGTGAGCGAAGTCGCCGAGCAGGACTGGGTGCGCCTGACCCAGTCCCAGTTCGAGCCGATCCGCATCAATGAACGGCTCTGGATCGTCCCCTCCTGGCATCGGGCGCCGGATCCGGCCGCGATCAGCCTGGAACTGGACCCCGGACTGGCCTTCGGCACCGGCAGCCACCCGACCACCCGGCTCTGCCTGGAGTGGCTGTGCGACCACCTCCGCCCCGGCGCCAGCGTGCTCGATTACGGCTGCGGTTCGGGTATATTAGCCATCGCGTCAGCCAGGCTGGGGGCCGCCGGCGTCACCGGCGTGGATATCGACCGGAATGCCCTGCTGGCCGCGGCCGGCAACGCCGAACGCAACGGCGCGGCCGTGCAGCTCGTCCATTCCAGCCAGCCTCTCGACATGCAATTCGACATCGTGGTCGCCAACATCCTCACCAATCCGCTTTGCGTCCTGGCCCCGCTGCTCGCCGCGCGCACCCGGCCGGGCGGCCGGATTGCCCTCTCCGGCATCCTGGCAACCCAGGCGGAGCAGGTGCGCGCGGCTTATGCGCCGGCTTTCGACCTGGCCGTGCAGGCCGAGCGGGAGGGATGGGTGCTGCTGGAAGGCTTGCGTCCGTGCTGACCACGCATTGCCCGACCTGCAGCACCGCCTTCCGGGTTACCCCGGATCAGCTCAAGGCCCGCGCCGGCAAGGTGCGCTGCGGCCACTGCGACTCGGTGTTCAACGCCCTGGAATCGCTCGAGGACCTGTCCCGCGCCCAGATGGAAGCGGAAAGCGCCGCGCCGGAACCCCCTCCTGCCGAACCGCCGCAAACCCCTATCGAAGCCGAGACCGAGCCTCCAGCCGTCTCCGAGCCGGAAATCCAGATGGAGGCCGTGCCCGAAGCGGCAGCGGTCCGGCGCGGACCCAAGCTGGCCTGGAGTTTTGCCGGCCTTGCCGGGATCGCCCTGCTGGTTTTGCAGGCTGCCTATCTATTTCGGGCCGAATTGTCGGTTTCCCAGCCGGACCTGGTTCCGCTGCTGGAGGAGATGTGCGCCGTGCTCGAATGCGACATCCCCCTGCCGCGCAAGGCCGATCTGGTCGGCATCGAGACTTCGGACTTGCATCCCGACCCGCAACAGAAAACAATGCTGGTGCTGGCGGCGACGCTGAAGAACCGCGCGCCCTTCGTTCAGGCCTACCCCCACCTGGAACTGACCCTGACCGACACGCGAGACCAACCCGTGCTGCGCAAGGTCCTGGCTCCGGAAGACTACCTGGCGCAAGGCGTGGACGCCCGCGGCGGCTTTGCCGCCAACGGCGACCTGGCGGTCAATCTGTGGCTGGACCCCGGCGAGACCGGCGCCAGCGGCTACCGGCTTTACCTGTTCTACCCCTGACCACCTCAACAAGGAGACCACAACATGACGACCGTAACCCTCGGCGGCAACCCCATCCACCTGAGCGGCGAGATGCCCAAGCCCGGCAGCGCCGCCCCGGCCTTTTCGCTGGTCGCCGCCGACCTGCGCGACCTGGGCCTGAAGGACTTCGCCGGCAAGCGCAAGGTGCTCAACATCGTGCCGAGCCTGGACACCCCGGTGTGCGCCACCTCGACCCGCAAGTTCAACGAGCAGGCCGGCGGCCTGCCCAACACCGTGGTGCTGGTGATCTCGGCCGACCTGCCCTTCGCCATGAAGCGCTTCTGCGAGACCGAGGGGCTGAAGAACGTGGTGTCGCTGTCCACCATGCGCGGCCGGGAGTTCATGAAATCCTACGGCGTCGGCATCGAGGACGGGCCGCTGGCCGGCGTCACCGCCCGGGCGGTGCTCGTCATCGACGAGAACGACAAGGTGACCTACACCGAGCTGGTTCCCGAGATCAAGCAGGAGCCCGATTACGACGCGGCCCTCGCCGCCCTGAAAAAATAACCGGAAGGATCCCCGCGCAATGAGGACGCTGATCTGCGGCTCGATGGCCTACGACACCATCATGGTGTTCCACGACCGCTTCAAGAACCACATCCTGCCCGACCAGCTGCACATCCTCAACGTCGCCTTCCACGTGCCGGACATGCGGCGCGAATACGGCGGCTGCGCGGGGAACATCGCCTACAGCCTGCGGCTGCTCGGCGGCGAGCCGCTCATCATGGCCACCGTCGGCGAGGACAGCGGCCCCTACCTGCAGCGCCTGGAGCGGCTGGGGCTCGACCGCAGCCACGTCCAGGAAGTGCCCTCGACCTTCACCGCCCAGGCCTTCATCACCACCGACCTCGACGACAACCAGATCACCGCCTTCCATCCGGGGGCGATGAACTACTCGCACCTCAACCATGTCGCCGATGCGCGGGAACTGACGATCGGCATCGTCGCCCCCGACGGCCGCGAGGGGATGCTGCAGCACGCCCAGGAGTTTCACGACGCCGGCGTCCCCTTCATCTTCGACCCCGGCCAGGGCCTGCCGCTGTTCAACGGCGAAGAGCTGCTCGACTTCCTGCAGCTGGCCGACTATTGCTGCGTCAACGACTACGAAGCCAGGCTGTTGGCGGACAAGACCGGGCGCCCCATCGCGGAACTCGCCGGCATGGTGCGCGCGCTGATCGTCACGCTGGGGGCCGACGGCGCGCAGATCCACGCCGAGGGTCAACGTCTGGACATCCCCAGCGTTAAGCCGGATGAACTTATTGACCCAACCGGCTGCGGCGATGCCTTCCGCGCCGGCCTGCTGTATGGCATCGCCGGCGGCATGGGCTGGGACAAGGCGGGGCGCCTGGCTTCGCTGATGGGGTCCATCAAGATCGCCCACCGCGGCGGCCAGAACCACAAGACGGCGCGGGAGCAGATCGCCGAGCGCTACCAGGCCGCGTTCGGACACTCACTTTGGTAGGAAATCGAATGAATCGCTTGCCACTCGCCCTTGCCCTCGCCGCAGCCGCCGTCCTTGGCGGCTGCGCCTCCAGCCAATCCGGCAGCGCCTACGAGCGGCGCCAGGCGCGGCAGGAAATGTCGGTGCGGCTGGGCGTGGTGGAAAGCGTGCGCCGCGTCACCATCGAAGGCACCAAGTCGCCGGTGGGCGCGGTCGCCGGCGCCGGCCTGGGCGGCCTGGCCGGCAGCAACATCGGCCGCGGCCGCGGCTCGACCGCCGGCGCCATCGTCGGCGCCGTGATCGGCGGCGTGGCCGGCTCGGCCGTCGAGGAACAGGTCACCAAGAAGGAAGGACTGGAGATCACCGTCAAGCTCGACAGCGGCGAACTGATCGCCGTCACCCAGGAGGCCGACGAGACTTTCCACCCCGGCGAACGCGTCCGCGTGCTCAGGGGCAGCGGCGCTTCGCGCGTCACCCACTAGCTAGCTGACGTCCTCCCCCGAGCAATCGACCTGGTACACCTTGCGGTCGGGCAGCCGCAGGGCGGTCAGGTGGCGCCCCCACAGGCAGCCCGAATCCAGCGCCAGCAGGTTCGGCTCGATCTTCAGGCCCAGCGCCGACCAGTGGCCTGTCACCAGCACGTGGTCGGTGCTGCGGCGGCCGGGCACGGCGAACCAGGGCAGGTAGCCCGCCGGCGCATCGGTCGCCTCCCCCTTGGACTTGAATTCCATCACCCCGTCCGCCGAACAGAAGCGCATCCGCGTCATGGCATTCACGATCACCCGCAGGCGCGGCCAGCCGAAAAGTCGGTCGCGCCAGTACGGCGGTTCGCTGCCCCACATATTGGCCAGGAACTCGCGGTAGTTCTCGACCCGCAGCGCCGCCTCCACCTCGCCGGCCAGCTTGCGCGCCTTGGCCACCGTCCATTGCGGCAAAAGGCCGGCATGCACCAATACATGGCCGTCCTCGACATGCATCATGGGGCGGTGGCGCAGCCAGTCGAGCAGTTCCTCGCGATCCGGCGCACAGAGCACGGCATCCAGCGTGTCGTCCTGCCGCTTCTTCGAGCACCCCTCCGCCAGCATGACGAGATGCAGATCGTGATTGCCCAGCACGGTGATGGCCGCTTCGCCCAGCCCCTTGACGAAGCGCAGCGTCTCCAGCGAGTGCGCCCCGCGATTGACCAGGTCGCCGACCAGCCAGAGGCGGTCGCGCGCCGGATCGAAGCGGATCAGGTCGAGCAGGCGGCGGAAGGAATCGAAGCAGCCCTGGATGTCGCCGATGGCGTAGGTGGGCACGGATTCAGGAATTGCCGCCAGGTTGGTATTCCGGCACCAGTCGTGCCAACTGCCGCTTGACGGCCTGCTCGTCCTTGGAAGCGCCTTCCAGCCAGGCACGCAATTCCTCGCACTCGGCCGCGGAAAGCGCGGCCTGCGCCCGGGCAATGCGCAGCTTGGGGTGCGGCGTCGGCAGGGTCTGCTCGCCGTCGGCCAGCAACTCCTCGAAGAGCTTCTCGCCCGGGCGCAGGCCGGTGAAGACGATCCTGATCTCCTCTTCGGTGAAGCCGGTGAGACGGATCATGTCGCGGGCCAGGTCGACGATCTTCACCGGCTCGCCCATGTCGAGCACGAAGATCTCGCCGCCCTGCCCCATCAGGCCGGCCTGCAGCACCAGCTGCGCCGCCTCCGGGATCAGCATGAAGTAGCGGATGATGTCGGGGTGGGTCACCGTCACCGGCCCGCCGCGGGCGATCTGCTCGCGGAAGCGCGGGATCACGCTGCCGCTGCTGCCCAGCACATTGCCGAAGCGGACGGTGACGAAGTGCGTGTCCCGGCTCTCCGCCTGCAGGGTCTGGCAGACCATTTCCGCCAGGCGCTTGCTGGCACCCATCACGTTGGTCGGATTCACCGCCTTGTCGGTGGACACCATGACGAACTTGGCGACGCCGGCCGCCATCGCCGCGCGCGCCACCCGCCAGGTGCCGAGCACATTGTTGCGCAGCGCAGCCCAGGCGTTTTCGTTCTCCATCAGCGGCACATGCTTGTAGGCGGCGGCATGGAAGACCACTTCCGGCCGATGCCTGGCGAAGGCAGCGGTCAGGCTGGCCTCGTCCTTGACGTCGCCCACGACGCAGGCGATCCCGACGTCCTTGAGGCCGCCCGCGAACTCCTGCTCGATGCGGTAGAGGGCATACTCGGACTGCTCGAAGAACACCAGCCGCGAGGGGGCATAGCGCGCGATCTGGCGGCACAGTTCCGAACCGATCGACCCGCCCGCGCCGGTCACCAGCACCCGTTTGCCCGTCAGCAGGCGGTGCAGGCCTTCGTCGTCGAGCTGGATCGGATCGCGGCCGAGCAGGTCTTCCAGCTCGACCTTGCGCACCTGCGAGACGGACAACTTGCCTGAAAGGACGTCCGCCATCGCTGG
Source organism: Rhodocyclaceae bacterium (assembly GCA_016791205.1). Lineage (GTDB taxonomy): Bacteria > Pseudomonadota > Gammaproteobacteria > Burkholderiales > Rhodocyclaceae > Desulfobacillus. The sequence goes on from JAEUNH010000133.1 coordinate 18,926, forward strand.
TACGGTGAGCACGGCGAGACCGGCGGCGCCTGCCAGTTCGGCCGCTCGGCGCCTCTGGGCAGCCGAGGATGATGGCATGGCGATGATGGCATGCGTCACGCCCAGCCGGCCGGCATGTTCGGCCACCGAAGCGAGCGGGCCCAGTATCGGCACGTCCTCAAGGCGCCGGCGATGCTTGGATGCATCGTCGTCGAGCAGTCCCACCGCCCGCCACGCCGAACTGCGCGACAGATCCTTGAGCAACATGGCCGCGGCATCGCCCGCGCCGAGCACCAGCACCGGCTGCCCGTCATGCAGGTTCGACGAAAA
>JAEUNH010000172.1 GCA_016791205.1 Rhodocyclaceae bacterium
CGGCCAGGGCGTGTCCGGCGTCAGCCACAGGCTCGCCGCGAGGATCGCGGCGAGGCCGGCCGGTTCCAACCAGCGCCGCCCGTGCGCGAAGCGGTTGCAGGCGTCCTGGTGTACGAAGATCAGCCCGCCTGCGAGCATTTCCCAGGCGCGCGTCGGCAGCAGGAAGAAGGCCTTCGACGGGTTGGCGAAGGCCAGCCAGGCCGACCAGGCGAGCGAGGCGAGGCACACCGCCCACAGCGCGCCGGCGACGCCGCCCGGCCGGCGAAACAGGCGATGCGCGGCGACGATGAGCAGAGGGTAGAGCAGGTAGAACTGCCACTCTACGGAGAGCGACCAGGTGTGCAGCAGCCACTTCTCGTGCGCGTCGGCGTCGAAGTAGCCCGATTCCTTCCAGTACACCTGGTTGGAGAGGAACAGCAGGCTGGCGCCGGCGTGCTTGGCGAGCAGCTTGTAGTCCATCGGCGAGAGGCTGATCCAGCCGTAGGCGAGGAGCAGCGCGCACAGCGCCGCCAGCGCCGGGAAGATGCGGCGTGCCCGCGCCAGGTAGAAGCCGAACACCGAGAAGCGCTGTTCGGCGAGCGGATCCAGGATCAGGCGGGTCATCAGGTAGCCGGAGATGACGAAGAAGACGTCCACGCCGACGAAGCCGCCGCTGAAGCCGGCCACGCGGAAGTGGAACAGCACCACGGCGATCACCGCCACGGCGCGCAGGCCGTTGATGTCGGCGCGGAAGTCGGCGTTCGCGGGCTTCATCGCGCCCTGGCCTCCCTCGCCGCGCGATAGGCCGCGTCGAAAGCCGTGTCGGCCTGAAGCCAGGCGCAATCGGCCGGGTCGCGCAAAAGGTGCTTCAGGTTACGCTGCCGGCGATGGGGCGGGATGGCCCGCGAGCCGGCGCGCAGGTCGGCGATGTCGATCAGCCCGAGGGCGCCGTCGGGCGTGAGGACAATGTTGCCCAGGTGCAGCGAGCGGAAATAGATCCCCGCTTCGTGCAGGCCGGCGACGAAGCGGCCGAGCTGCGCGCGCAGGGCCGGCGCCTCTTCGCCGGCACGGATCAGCTCGCGCAACGTCTTCCCCGGCAGCGGCCGGTAGCGGACGGCTTCGCGCTTCGCGCACGGGATGCGGTAGAGGGCCATCACCCGGGGACAGGGGATCTCCCGTTCGGCCAGCGCCAGCGCGTTGTCGGCGAAGCGCCGGGCGTAGGGGTACCAGGCGGCCGAGGAGAGCAGGCGCTTGCGGCGGAACAGCTTCAGGTAGCTGCCGTCGGAGAGCACGAGCACCTTGTCGCCATGACGGTCGCGTTCCAGCACGGTGGCGCCGGCGCGCAGGGCGAAGTAGTCGTCGTGTTGCAAGGTCTCCAAGGGCGGCGGCCGGGCGTGTCGAAGGCCGGCATTTTACCAGCCCGGTTGCCGCACAAGCCCGTGCTAGAATGCCGCCATCCTTTCGCAGTGCGCGCCGCCTCATGCCTGCACCTGAATCGCCCGCCCCCGTCACCTCCAGCCTGAGCCTCTACTTTCGCCTGCTGACCTACGTCCGGCCCTATCTCGGCTGGTTCGCGGTGAGCATCGCCGGTTATCTGGTCTTCGCCTCCTCGCAGCCGATGCTGGCCTCGGTGCTGAAGTATTTCGTCGACGGTCTGGTCGACCCGAACGCGGCCCGACTCGGCGGCCTGCAGCTGATGCACGCGGTGCCACTGGCGATCGTGCTGATCGCCGCCTGGCAGGGCGTCGGCTCCTTCCTCGGCAACTACTTCCTGGCGCGGGTCTCGATGGGCGTGGTGCACGACCTGCGCGTGGCCCTCTTCGACAGCCTGCTGCGGCTGCCCGACCGCTACTACGACAGCCGCAATTCAGGGCATCTCATCTCGCGCATCACCTTCAACGTCACCATGGTGACGGGGGCCGCCACCGACGCCATCAAGGTGGTGATCCGCGAGGGCCTGACCATCGTCTTCCTGTTCGGCTACCTGTTCTGGATGAACTGGCGCCTGACCCTGGTGATGGTCGCCATCCTGCCGGTCATCGGGGTGCTGGTGTCGAGGGCCAGCCGCAAGTTCCGCAAGCAGGCCAAGAAAATCCAGGTGGCGATGGGCGACGTCACCCACGTCGCTTCCGAAGCCATCCAGGGCCACCGCGTGGTGCGCAGCTTCGGCGGCGAGGATTACGAGCGCCGCCGCTTCCTCGAGGCCAGCGACAACAACATGCAGCGGCAGCTGCGCATGGTGCGCACCACCTCGGTCTATACCCCCGTGCTGCAGCTGCTCATCTACTCGGCCATGGGCGTGCTGTTCTTCCTCGTGCTGTGGCTGCGCGGCGAGGCTTCGCCGGGAGACCTGGTCGCCTACATCACCGCGGCCGGGCTGCTGCCCAAGCCGATCCGCCAGCTCTCCGAGGTCAGCTCGACGATCCAGAAGGGCGTGGCGGCGGCCGAGAGCATCTTCGAGCAGCTCGACGAGCCGCCGGAGGCCGACGCCGGCACGGTGAGCCGCGAGCGCGTCAGCGGGCGGCTGGAGGTGCGCGAGCTGTCCTTCACTTATCCCGGCGGCGAGCGGCGCGTGCTCGACGGGGTCAGCTTTGCCATCGAACCGGGACAGATGGTGGCGCTGGTCGGGCGTTCCGGCAGCGGCAAGTCGACCCTGGCCAACCTGGTTCCGCGCTTCTACCACCACCAGGAAGGGCAGATCCTCATCGACGGCACGGACGTCGAGGACTACGCCCTGCGCAACCTGCGCCGCCACGTCGCCGTCGTCACCCAGCAGGTGACGCTGTTCAACGACACGGTGTCCAACAACATCGCCTACGGCGACCTCGCCGGCGCGCCGCGCGCCGACATCGAAGGCGCCGCCGAGGCGGCCTTCGCCCGCGAGTTCATCGACCGGCTGCCGCAGGGCTTCGACACTTTGGTCGGCGAGAACGGCGTGCTGCTCTCCGGCGGCCAGCGCCAGCGCCTGGCCATCGCCCGGGCCCTGCTGAAGGATGCGCCGATCCTGATCCTCGACGAGGCCACCTCGGCCCTCGACACCGAATCCGAGCGCCACATCCAGGCCGCGCTCGATTCGGCCATGCGCGGCCGCACCACGCTGGTGATCGCCCATCGCTTGAGCACCATCGAGCGCGCCGACATCATCCTGGTGATGGACCAGGGGCGCATCGTCGAGCGCGGCAGCCACGCCGCGCTTCTGGCCGCCAACGGCCACTATGCAAGGCTGCATGCCATGCAGTTCCGCGAAGCCGAAGAAGTCGTCCAGGGTAGCTAAGGATCACGCCGGCGGCAGTGCCGCTTCCATCTCCCGCCGAATCGCCCCGCCTTCCGGCCAGTTGCGCAGGAAGCGGGCGCGGTCTTTTAGCCAGGCCTTGCGCCAGGCGGCTTCGCTGTCGTGCCGGCGCATGGCGTCGAGGTCGAGCACGCAGAGTTCATCCCCGCTGCAGAGGAAATTGCTGGCCTTTAGGTCGCCGTGGCTGAGGCGCGCCTCGGCGAGCCGGGCGAACAGCCGGCGCACGGCTTCAGCGATCCCCGGCGGCAGGCCGTTCTCCGCGGCCAGACGCTCCTGCAGGTTCGGCCCTTCGCAATGCTCGCTGATCAGCCAGGCGCGGCCGCGCAGCGGCCCGAGCCGGCGCTCGATGAGCGCCAGCGGGCGCGGCGTCGGGATGCCGAGGAAGCGCAGCCGGTGCGCCTCGACCCAGCTGTGCCAGGCACGGCTCGGCCGCCAGGCACGCGAGAGGGCATGGACTGCGCTTTTGATGTTGTAGCGCTTGATGACCAGTTTGCGGCCCTCCAGCTCGACCAGCGCCAGCGTGGCGCTGCGGCCGCGCTTGAGGGAAATGCCCTGCTCGATCCAGGCGTCCGGATCGGCCATCAGGGGAGCGAGGAAATCGGCCTCCTCCCGCAGCATGGAGAAAAAGCGGTCGGCGCGGCGCGCCGACTTGAACAGGCTGCAGTCGCGCAGGCACTTGTCGAGATAGTCGGCGAGGCGCGCTTCACGCGCGCGCGCGATGGCCGCCTCCAGTTGCGCCGCTTCGAGGGCGGGGCCGGGATGGCCGCGGCGGTAGGCGGCGAGCAGCGCCGCCTGCCAGGCGCGGCAGTCGGCCGGCGTCAGCTGGGCGAAGAGCAGCGCCAGGTTGCCGAGGCAGGCACGACCGGATCGGGCCGGCCGGATGGCGTCGCCATCGATGACATGCAGGCCGCCGCCGGCGAGCAGGAAGTTGCCGAGATGCACGTCCTCCTGCAGGATGCCGCGCGCATGCATGCGACCGACCGCCTCGAACACCGTGGCGAGTTCGCCGGCTGCCGTGGCGCTCGGGCACTGGGCGCTGTCCAGGTATTCGGTGAGCACAAAGTGTCCGTCGCCTTCCAGCCGGCCGCTGGCCAGCAGGGCCGGCGTAGGCAATCCGTGCGCCTTCAGGCTGTCGATGCCGCGGCACTCGCGCTGCCAGTGGCGCTCGGCGCCGCGCTTTGCCACGAAGAACTTGGCCAGGACGGTCCGCCCGTTCCAGCGGCCGACGCCGGTGAGCCGCTTGCCGGGCAGGATGCGCAGCCAGCGCTCGATCGCCAGTTCGCCGCCGCCCTCGAGCGCGACCGTGCAGGGCACCAGCAGCCGGCGGCCGCCGGCGCGCAGCGACTCTGCGGACTCCTGCTCCTCGTCCCGCCCGGCGAAGAAGCCGACGATCCGGCGGATGCGCCGCTTGTCGGCGACGTCGAGTTTTCTCTTCTGCGCGTAGTCGAGGTAGAAGCGCAGGCGCTGCGTGCGTGAGAGCTGGCGCTTGGCCACTTTGTCGAGGCAGGCGAGGTCCTTGACGATGCGGTATTCGAGGAAGGGCGGCCACCAGAAGCCGCCGCTGGGGCAGTCGATCAGGTACGCCTTGCCGGCCGCGTCCACCAGCAGGTTTCGCCACTTGAGGTCGCCGTGGGCGAAGCGCCGCGTGTGCATGCGGCGGGCGATCTCGGCCACCTGGGTGGAGACGCCGTGCCACCAAGACCGACTTTTCTGACTGGGGGCTCCTTCACGGGCGAGCCGCGCGAGGTCTGCGGTGGCGGGGATCTCTTCGGTGATCAGCGCGCCGCGCGCGAACAGGCCGCCCTGGCTTTCGAGGCCGCAGGCGACCAGCCGCGCGGTGGGAATGCCCCAGTCGGCAAAGCGTTGCAGGTTTTCCCATTCCAGCTGCACGCGAGGCGTGCCGAACCAGCGCCGCAGCGGCTTCTTGCCGAGGCCGTGGTAGCGCTTGACGTAGTAGCGGCGGCCGCCGACTTCGACGCGCACGGTGCGGGTGGTGGAATCCTTGGCGACGATCTCGCCCTCGAGGGCGAACACCGCGTCCAGATCGGCGAAGCGCGCCGCGGCTTCGGCGTCGACACCAGGCAGCACCCGCCACTCGCTCATACGCCTTCCCGCGGCGCAAACTTGCGCAGGTAGCGCCCCATCAGGCGCTCGCCTTCGCGTCCCAGGTAGGCGAGCAGGTCGGCCTCTTCGACGAGGACCTCTCGCAGCGGGCGGCCGAAATAGCCGCGCAGGAAGCGCAGCCGGTCGTGCGCGGTGAGGCCGATCTCCAGCGTCGAGAAGTGCAGGGCGGCCAGATCCTTGTCGCGCCAGCGCCGCGGCGTCCTGTCGCGCACCTGGGCGCGGTGCAGGTCGATCAGCGACAGGCGCAGCTGTTGCGGTGTCGGCGGCGGCGCGGTGTGCAGCAGGAAGTGGCAGATATAGCAGTCGCGGTGGTTCACGCCGCCGCGGTGCATCCTGCCCGCCATGTCGGCGACGCTTGCGATCAGCGCGCGCTTCAGCGCCAGCGAGGGTGGCTGCGACGGCCAATCGCGGCAGTGGTCTTCAAGGCTGACGGTGGGGGCGAGTTCCTCGGTGATTATGAAGGACTCCAGCCTGGCGGGATTCGAGCCGCGCCGGCCGAAGGCGACGGCCTTCATGGTGTCGACGCCGAGTTCGGTGAGGCGGTTGATGGCGCGCCACTCGTGCTCGGCGCCGAGCACGGGCAGGCGCGCCGTGACGAGGTTCTTGAAGATTTCGCCCCAGCCGACGCCGCGGTGCAGCTTGACGTAATAGCCGCGGCCGGCGATTTCCGTGCGCAGGGTGCGGCGGCCTTCCAGTTCGCGCAGCACCTTGCCCTGCAGGGCGGCGGCGGCGTGGAAGGGGTCCTGTCCGGCCCACAGCGTGCGGAAGGGCTCGTCGAGGAACAGGATGTCCTGGGCATTCATGGCTTGAGGATGATATCCGCCGCGCGCTCGGGCAGGCTGTAGATGTCGGCCTGTTCGGCCCAGGCGAGACCGCTGGCGCCCCATTGCCTGCGTGCGTCGTCGTCGGCCAGCATGCCGGCGAGGATGCCGTTGAAGCCGGCCTGGTCGAAGGGCTGCGGCACCACGCGCCCGGCGCCGGCCTCCTCGATGTAGTGGGCGTAGCCGCAGGCGGCCGTGGTGAGCACCGGCAGGCCGGCGACCACCGCCTCCAGCAGCACCGTGCCGGTGTTCTCGTTGTAGGCGGGATGGACCAGCAGGTCGGCGCCGAGCAGGAAGCGCGGGATGTCGCCGCGCCCCTTGAGGATGCGCACCTGCTCGCCCAGGCCGAGCGCGCGCGTCTGCGAGACGAAGGGCTTCGGGTCGTCCTGGCCGATGGCGATCAGGCGCGTGCGCTGTTTCAGCGGCGCGGGCAGGGCGGCGAGCGCGCGCAGCGAGCGGTCCAGGCCCTTGGTCTTGAAGCCGGAGCCGATCTGCACCAGCAGGAGGTTGTCGTCGGCGAGATGGAACTCACGGCGAAAGTCGGCGCGGATATCAGCCGCGTTGGCCGGCGCGCGGCGGTCGGGCGCGATGCCCGGTGGCAGCAGGTGCAGTCGCGCCGCCGGCGTACCGTAGTGCTTTTCATAGAGTGCCTGCTGCACGGCGGAGATCATGAGGATTTCGGTTCGGCTGTCCGGCGCGAACACTGCCCGCTCGTAGGCCGCGAAGTGGCGGTAGCGGCCGGAGAGGCGGTACATCGGGCCGCGCAGGGTGCGCGCCTTGTCCTCGTAGCAGGGATCGGCGCAGTAGTAGGCGTCCAGCCCGGGCATCTTGTTGAAGCCGATCAGGCGGTCGGCCGGGCGCGCCGCCAGATCCTTGCGCACCCAGGCGGCGAACTTCTCGTAGCGGCGATGGTTGGAGAGCGCCTTCACCGGCACCTTCATCA
>JAEUNH010000193.1 GCA_016791205.1 Rhodocyclaceae bacterium
AGAAAGGATCGCGCGAGCGTTGTCTTGCCGACCTGGCGGGGGCCCGCCAGGGCCGCCACGCGGCTGCGGGCAAGCGCCTGGCCGATGCGGGCGCGGAGCAGGGGGCGTTCGATCATGGTCGCCATGATGGCCGCCACCGTACCATGAAAATAATATAGATGTCTATATGAACTTCATGGTATGAGGCGGGCGGAAAATTTCCTCAGGCCGGCTCGATGTGTTCCAGCACCAGCTGGACGCTGGCGAGGCCGTTGAACTCGTTCACCGCCAGGCGGTAGGCGGCGCGCACGACGGGCGGCGCGCTCTCGGCGAAGTTGAACTGGATGGCCTCGAAGCGGGCGGCGCCCTTGCGCAGCGTGAGCTTGAGGTGGCGGTCCTTCAGGATGCGCTGCTTGTCCACCTGGAACTCGTCGCTGAACATCGGCGCCGGGAAGCCCTGGCCCCAGATCTCGCCTTCCAGCATGCGCGCCGATTCGAGCGACATCCAGCCGGCTTCCAACGGGCCGTCGGTCTCGAGGGTGCGCGTCAGCTCGGCCGGGCCGACCAGGCCGCGCACGGTCTCCTCGAACAGCGCCTCGAAGCGTGCCAGGTCCTCTTCCCGCAGAGTCAGTCCCGCCGCCGCGGCATGGCCGCCGAAGCGCAGCAACAGTCCGGGCGCGCGCTTCGAAACGAGGTCGAGCGCATCGCGCAGGTGCAGGCCGGCAATCGAGCGACCCGAGCCCTTCAGTTCGCCCTCGTTGCCGCGCGCGAAGGCGATGACCGGGCGGTGCAGCTTGTCCTTCACGCGCGAGGCGAGGATGCCGATGACGCCCTGGTGCCAGGCCGGATCGTAGAGCGAGAGGCTGGCGCGTTCGGTCGCGTCGATGGTAGCGAGGAAAGCCTGCGCCTGCTCCTGCATGTCGGTTTCGATGACGCGCCGCTCGCGGTTCAGCTGGTCGAGCTGCTGGGCGATGTTGAGCGCGCGGCCGAGGTCGTCGGTGATCAGGCACTCGATGCCGAGCGACATGTCGGACAGCCGGCCGGCGGCATTCAGGCGCGGCCCCAGCGCAAAGCCGAGGTCGAAGGTGCTGGCGCGATCGGATTCGCGGCCGGCGACGCGGAAGAGGGCGCGCAGGCCGGGCTGCATTTTCCCTTGCCGGAGGCGCGCCAGGCCCTGCGCGACGAGGATGCGGTTGTTGCGGTCGAGCTTGACAACGTCGGCGACCGTGCCGAGGGCGACGAGGTCGAGCAGGGCGGCGAGGTTGGGCTCCGGGCTGGCATTGAAGGCGCCGCGCTTCCTCAGCTCCGCGCGCAGCGCCAGCATGACGTAGAACATCACGCCGACGCCGGCGATGGACTTGCTCGGGAAGCCGCAGCCGGGCTGGTTGGGGTTGACGATGCAGTCGGCCGCCGGCAGTTCGTCGCCGGGCAGGTGGTGGTCGGTGATGAGCGTGCCGATGCCGAGCCGCTTCGCCTCGGCGACGCCTTCGACGCTGGCGATGCCGTTGTCGACGGTGATGATGATGTCGGGCTTCCGTTCTGCGGCGAGGCGCACCACTTCCGGCGTCAGGCCGTAGCCGTAGTCGAAGCGGTTGGGCACGAGGTACGAGACATCGGCGCCGAAGGCGGAGAGGGCGCGCACGCCGACCGCGCAGGCGGTGGCGCCGTCGCAGTCGTAGTCGGCGACGATGAGCAGGCGCCGCTTCGCCGCGATGGCATCGGCCAGCAGCGTCGCGGCCTCTGCGGCGCCCTTCAGCTGCGCCGGGTCGAGCAGGGCGGCGAGCGAGGTGTCGAGCTCTTCCGCCCGGCCGATTCCGCGCGCGGCGTAGAGGCGCGCCAGCAGCGGATGCACGCCCTCGTATTCGAGGCGCTGCTGCGCGGCGTGTGGCGTGCGGCGGGTGACGATGCGGGTCATGGGAGATAGCTTCGTCATTCCCGCGAACGCGGGAATCCAGGGAGGGTTTCAGTATGAGAATGCTGCTGGGTCCCCGCTTTCGCGGGGACGACGAGTTGTTCGGTAATCAGGTCTGCCAGACTCTTCGGCCGGCGCCAGAACTGCCAGGCGTCGCCGGCGTCGAGGGTGAGGTCGAGGCAGGCCTCGTCGCCGAGGGCGGTCAGGCGCAGGCCCGTGAGTTTCCTGGCCTTCAGCGCCGCGAGCAGCGGAGCGAACCAGCGCGTCTCCAGTTCAGTCAGGCCGGTACGCCAGGCGGCGTCGTCGAGGCCCTGCGCGGCCAGTTCCAGATCCTGCAGAAAAGTCAGTCTCCCCGGTACGGCGATCTCGAAGCGCTCGGGCGTCGGCAGGGCGGGCACGCCGGACAGGCGAGCCAGGCCGATGGCAAGGGGATGGCTGGCCTCGATGCGGGCGGCCGGCGCCGTGGCGCGGCCAGGCAGGCTGCCCGCGCCCCAGGGCCACAGGCTGTTCGCCGTGATCCGTCCTGCCGCCTCGCGCGCGGCGTTGAGCGGGTGGTTGTGCAGCAGCACCTGCGACTCGTTGATGAGGCGGCGCCAGTCGCGCGCCTCGTCGCCCTGCGGCAGGAAGGGTTCGAGGGTTCTCCCGGCGACCGCCGAGGGCGGATGCGTGGCGATGCGCGGCAGGCGCTTCGGGCGGAGGTACCAGCGGCGCGGATGGGGCGCACGGAACTCGCCGAACTCGCCGAGATGGGCATTCAGCGCGGCGACCAGCTGAGCCGCCTCCTCGGCGGCGAGGTCAGGCCCTACCGCGTCGAGCACCAGGGTGTCGCGGGCGAAGCGCAGGTGCACCGGGTCGGCGCAGAGCCAGGCGTCGCTGCCGGGATCGCCGCCCTCGCCGAGCAGGCGCAGCGCGCCGACAGGCAGTTCCTCGCCTGCGATGCCGAAGGCTTCGCACAGCCAGCGCTCCTCCGGCATGGCAGGACGGCGCACGAGCCGGCCGCGGCCGAGCAGGGTGTGGAGCGCCGGCAGCGCGAGGCCGCGGGTGATCTCGGCGATGGAATCCTTGGGCCAGAGCAGGCCGGGTACGACGAGATGAATCATCCAAGGGATGTTAACATAGGGCATGCAGTATGAACTCTTCATCGGCCTGCGCTACACCCGCGCCAAGCGGCGCAACCACTTCATCTCCTTCATCTCGCTGATCTCGATGTGCGGCATCGCGCTGGGCGTCGCCGCGCTGATCGTCGTGCTGTCGGTGATGAACGGTTTCCAGAAGGAGCTGCGCACGCGCATCCTCGGCGTCGCTTCCCACGTGCAGGTCTCCGGTCGCGGCGGCGAGCTGGCGGCCTGGCAGCAGGTGGCCGAGCAGGCGGGCAAGCACAGGCAGGTGCTGGCGGTGGCGCCCTACGTCGCCGCCCAGGGCATGCTGTCCTTCGACCAGACGGTGCGCGGGGCGCTGGTGCGCGGCGTGCTGCCGGAGGCCGAGGAGCAGGTCGCCGACTTCAACCGCCACATGCGCGGCGGCTCGATGCAGCTGCTCAAGCCGGGCGAGTTCGGCATCATCCTCGGCGCCGAGCTGGCGCGCACGCTGCAGGTGTTCACCGGCGACAAGGTGACGCTGATCGCGCCGCAGGGGCTGGTAACGCCGGCGGCGATCCTGCCGCGCCTGAAGCAGTTCAGGGTGGTCGGCATGTTCGAGGCCGGCATGTACGAATACGACTCCGGCCTGGCCCTGATCCACCTGGCCGACGCCCAGGCGCTGTACCGCATGGAGGACCGCGTCTCCGGCGTGCGCCTCAAGCTCGACGACCTGTTCGCCGCGCCGCGGGTGGCGCGCGAACTGCTCTCGCTGGTCGAGGCCGACGTCTTCATCGCCGACTGGACCCGCAGCCACGCCAACTTCTTCCGCGCCGTGCAGATCGAGAAGAACGTGATGTTCATCATCCTGCTGCTGATCGTCGCGGGGGCCGCCTTCAACATCGTGTCCACGCTGGTGATGGCGGTCACCGACAAGGAATCCGACATCGCCATCCTGCGCACGCTGGGGGCGAGCCCGGCCAGCATCATGCAGGTGTTCATCGTCCAGGGCGCGCTGATCGGCGTCAT
>JAEUNH010000184.1 GCA_016791205.1 Rhodocyclaceae bacterium
GACCAGTCGGCCATCGTGGTCTATGATGACGCGACGCTCAAGGTCAAGAAGGTGATCACCGATCCGAAGATGATCACCCCGACCGGCAAGTTCAACGTCTATAACACGGTGAAAGACATCTACTGAGCAACATCCAGCAGCATGACATTCCGGGGGCCTGGCGCCCCCGGATGTTTGTCAGGACCGCATTTCCCGAACGGACTCAGGATCCTGTCATCCAAGCTGTCATCCAGAGTTGGCGCTGGCCGTTCTATACTTGGCTAGCCGACTTAACCTGTCATCAAGGAGTCAACCATGCAGAAACTGATCACCGCCTCCGCCATCGGCCTGGCGCTCGCGCTGGGCGCGGGCGGCGCGATGGCCGCCCCGGACTGGAGCAAGGCGCCGGGCAAGAAGATCACGGTTCTCTATCCGGGCGCCTCGCCGATGGAGTGGATTCTCAAGGGCACCGAGCATGGCGGCGCGCGCGGCCTGAAGAAGGGCGAGAGCTGCGCCAGCTGCCACGACGAGGAAGCGGCCGACATGGGCAAGAAGATGGCCACCGGCCAGAAGATCGAGCCCAAGCCGATCAAGGGCAAGGCCGGCTCGATCCCCGTCACCGTGCAGGCCGCCCATGACGGCGCCAACCTCTACCTGCGCTTCTCCTGGAAGCAGCCCGCCGGCGGCGGCGAGAAGATGGACAAGGACAACCAGGTCAAGCTGGCGGTGATGTTCGAGGACAACAAGATCGAGCGCGCCAACCTCTCCGGCTGCTGGGAAACCTGCCACCAGGACGCGCGCACCATGCCGGACGCCAAGGACGACAAGAAGACCAAATATGTCAAGGACGGCGACGTCAAGGCCGGCAAGTTCTACGACCTGATCCAGTGGACCAGCAAGGGCGCCAAGCACGACGGCTACGTCGCGGACAAGCGCGTCATGGAAGGCGGCAAGGGCCTGGTCGAGGCCAAGGGCGAGAAGAAGGGCGACGAGTGGGTCGTCGTCTTCACCCGCAAGCTGGCCGGCGGCGGCGAGGGCGACATCGCCATGGCGGCCGGCAAGACCTACAACTTCGGCTTTGCCATCCACGACGACCATACCAGCGGCCGCTTCCACCACGTCTCGCTCGGCTACACCCTGGGCATCGACGCCAAGGCCGACATCACGGCGGCCAAGCAGTAATCGGTTCATCCCGGGAACTCGCCGGGCGCAGGTCGGACAAACGGGGAGCGGAGGCTCCCCGTTGTTTTTTTCAGGAGGCGCGAGTGGGACGGAACAGCAGCATCGCCGTGTTGTGGGGACTGACTTTTTTCGCCGGCCAGGCGCTGGCGCAGACGATGGAGGTCGGCATCAAGGACTACAAGTTCGAGCCCGCCGAACTCAAAATCAAGGCAGGCACGACGGTCAAGTGGGTGAACAACGAAAAACGCACCACCCATTCGGTGCTGTTCACCGGGCCGGGCGGCTTCGAATCGGAGCGCTTTTTCCCGGGCGAATCCTGGCAGCGCGCCTTCGACAAGCCCGGGGTTTATCCGTACACCTGCGGGCCGCATCCGGAAATGAAGGCGACGATCATCGTTACCGAGTAGTCGCTCCTTCATGCATAAATGAAAGTCGCGTTAACGGCTTTTGTTTTTTGCAGGCATTCACTATAAACTCCGCCGGCAACAAAAATTTCGGCGGGAGCCATGTCTGCGGTTCGAAAGTTGTTCTACGTTTTGCTGCTGTGCCTAAGCGGGCTTGCCGCTGCCGCCGACCTGCAGTTCATTTATCCCCAGGTGCGCGGCATATTCCCGGATGCCGATTCCTTCGGCGGTTTCGAAGGCACGCCGCCGTCCGTGCCGGTTTTCAAGGCGGGCAAGGTCATCGGCTACCTTTTTCTTAGCGACGATGTGCTGCGCATTCCGGCCTATTCAGGCAGGCCGATCAACACGCTTGTAGGCCTCGACACCGAGGGTTTCATCGTTGGCCTCGCCATCGTGCATCACGACGAGCCGATCCTCGCTGTCGGCATTTCACAAGAGCGCCTCGGTCGCTATATGGCGCAGTACGAAAACAAATCGGTGTTCGACAAGGTGATTATCGGCGCGCCGCGGTCGGACGTTGTGGGCATCGACGGCATCAGCGGCGCCACCATCACCGTCATGGTGGCCAACGCCACAGTCATGCGCTCGGCCAAGGCGGTGGCAGAGTCGCGCGGCATCCGCAACCCTGGCCTCGCCCCTGCTGCGACAGCGTCCCCGTCACCCGAATCGACCCGTGCACCGCAGCCGGCGACAGCGGAGCCTAAGCCGGTCGTAGGGGGGGCGCCTCAAGCAACAATGCCTGCCACCGCGCCGTCCACCCCCTCGCGGGACGCGGCCGCACCCGCAAACCAGGCCGCGCCGTCGAGGCCAGCCGCCGCTGCACCGAAACAAACCCCGCGCAGCGCGCAGACACCCGGGCTGGTGCATGGCGTGGTGCCGCTCTCCCCCGAGATGCCGCCGCGCGTCATTGCTCCCCTGCCCGAGAAGCCGGGAACCTGGACACCGCCAGAGGAAGAGCCGGCCTGGATCGCCATCTGGCTGGACCGCAAGTTCGAGATCGCCGTGCTGGCGATCGGCCTGGCGGTTCTGTCATTCATCCTGGTCTTCCAGGATTGGCTGGCGCACCATCCGAAGGCCCTCACCTATGTCCGCAACGGCTTCCATGTCTATACCCTGTTGTTCATAGGCTGGTGGGGCCTGGCCCAGCTTTCCGTTATGAACGTGCTTACGTTCACCGGCGCCGTGATGGGCGGCTTCCGCTGGGAGAACTTCCTCATCGATCCGATGCTGTTCATCCTGTGGGGTTTCGTCGCCATGACTCTGCTGCTGTGGGGACGAGGCGTGTATTGCGGGTGGCTCTGCCCCTTCGGTGCCTTGCAGGAACTGATCCTGATCGTTTCGCGCAAGCTCAAACTGCCCGAGGTCGAATTCAGCGACGCGGTGCATGAGCGGCTGGTGGCGCTCAAGTACATCATCCTGATCATGCTCTTCGGCCTGTCCCTGCAGTCCCTCACTCAGGCCGCTTGGTATGCCGAGGTGGAACCGTTCAAAACCGTGATCTCGATGCGCTTCCAGCGCGAGTGGAATTACGTTCTGTATGCCCTGATCCTGATCGGTGTGGCCGCGGTGAACCGCAAGTTCTATTGCAAATACCTCTGCCCCTTGGGCGCCGCCCTGGCCATTCCGGGCCGATTCCGCCTGTTCGAATGGTGGCTGCGGCGGCGCAAGGAATGCGGCAAGCCCTGTCAGGTGTGCGCCAATCGCTGTTCGGTGCGGGCCATTCGAGCCACCGGCGAGATCAACGCCAACGAGTGCCACTACTGCCTCGACTGTCAGGTTATTTACTACAACGATAGAGTTTGCCTGCCCCTGATCGACCGGCGCAAACGGCGCGAGCAACAACTGGTGCGCGGACAGAAAGACCCTGCAAAAGACCAG
>JAEUNH010000236.1 GCA_016791205.1 Rhodocyclaceae bacterium
GGGCGTTTTCGGCGCGCTTGCGCTCGGTGATGTCGCGCGCCACGGTGAGGACGGCCGGCCGTCCTTCGAGGTCGATCAGGGTGCCGCTCGATTCGACCGTCAGGCGGCGCCCGTCGAGGGTCAGGTAGCGCTTTTCGGTGAGCGGGGTCTGGGCGAGCCTGCCGGTTACCAGCGACTCGATGCGCTCCCGCACTTGCGGCCAGTCCTCGGGCGCAACAAGCGGTTCGATGCCGATCCCGCGCAAATCCTCCGGCCGCGCCGCGCCGAACAGGCGGGCGGCGGCCGGGTTGGCGAAGAGGATGGCCCCGTCGCGGTGGGCGAAGATGGCGTCCGGGGAGATCTCCACCAGGCTGCGGTGGAAGTGCTCGGAGCGGGCCAGCGCCTGCTGGGTGCGCTCCTGTGCGGAGATGTCGGTGTAGGTGGTGACCATCCCGCCGCCGGGCAGCGGGGTGCCGATGACATCGATCACCGTGCCGTCCGGCCGGCTGCGCTTGAAGCGGTGCGGCAGGAAATGCCGCGCCAGTTCCACCCGCTCGCGCACCAGCGTCTCGGTGTCGCCGGGCCCGTACTCGCCGCGCTCGGCGTTGTAGCGGACGAAGTCCTCGAAGGGCGTACCGTCGCGGGAGAGGGCCTCGGGGAAGCCGAGCAGTTCAATGAAGCGCCGGTTGCAGCCGACCATTTTCAGCTCGGCATCCACCACGCTGATGCCCTGGTTCATGTGTTCCAGAACCGTGCGCAGCAGCGAGGCCTGCTGGATCAGGCGGTGTTCGGTCTCCACCTGGCGGGTGATTTCCCGGGCGGTGCCGTGGTAGCCGATGAAGGCGCCGCCCTCGTCGAAGCGCGGCTGGCCCTTGGTCTCCACCCAGCGGATCGTCCCCTGGGGATCGCGCACCGAATAGGCGAGGCTGAACGGTCGCCGCGCCTCCAGATCGGCGCGGTGCGCTGCCCATTGCGCCTCGCTCATCAGGCCGGGCGAGACCTCCCAGCGGGTCCTGCCCATGAAGTGATCGCTGGGGACCGCGGTGGCCTCGCGGGCCTTGCCGATGAAACCGGTGAAGCGGTGGTCGCGGTCCTGCTCCCAGTACCACTCGGTGGAGACGTCGGTGGCGGTGCGGAAGCGCTCCTCGCTCTGTCGCAGCTCGCGGGTGCGCGCCTCGACCAGCCGCCAGGCGCGGTTGCGGGCGCTGGCCAGGGCGTAATAGAGCGCCGCCAGCAGCAGGCTGATGACGGCGCCGCCGGCCAGGACGGTGGGCACATGGCCGCGCCCCGGCTGGCCGGCCAGCCAGGCCGCGTCGGCGCTGTACTGCAGGGCCCACATGCGGCCGCCGAATTCGATGTCCACGCGCTTGCTCAGGACCGGCCGGCCGTCATTCCCGCCCAGTTCGGCGACCAGTTTGCGGGCCACGATCGAACTGCCTTCGGCCAGCCCGGCGTCCTCGATCAGCAGGCGCTCGCCGGGCGCCAGCATGGCGTTGAAATAGTTGCTGAAGGCGGAGCGGGTCTCGACCGTGAGGACCACGAAGCCCTTCAGGGCGAGCCGCCGCTCATGGGTCGAATGGGCCGGGGCGCCGCGCCGGTAGACCGGGGCCCGCAACACCACCCGGGGCGCCCCGTCCGGGCTTTGCACGATCTGGAAGGGTTCCGAGACATGCATCCGTCCGCTGTCGCGCGCCAGGCGGATGGCGTCGGCGTTGCCCGCCTGGGTGGCGGCGTCGAAGCCCAGCGCGGAACGGTTGGCGGCGAGGGGCTCGATGTAGTCGATGACCAGGTATTCGGCCCGCTCGCCGGCGGGGCGGATGCTGAAATCGGGGAAGCCGTTCGGGTCGAGGCTGCGGTCGTTGCGCACGCGCTCGACGAAGGCGGCTTTTTCGGATTGCAGAATCCGGCGCTGGAAGGAGAGCGCCTGCAGGCCCTCGAGCCGCTTGGCGAGGTCGAGGGTGGCGCTGTACTGATTGAATTCCTCGCGGCTGACGTGCGAGGAGGCGATGAACAGGCCCTGCAGGCCGAGGATCAGGTTGCGCAGGTCGTCGAGCCGGCGCTCGAGATGGGCGGTCAGTGCCGCGCCGCGGGCCTCGAAGCGCGCGGCGGCTTCCCGGTCGAGATGGCCGGCGACGAGGCGGGAGGCGCCGTAGGCGATCGCCAGGCCGGCGGCGAGGACGAGCAGGGCGCCGGCCAGGGGCGGCAGCCGGCGATAAGCCGGTTCGGTCGCGGTGGTGGCGGGCGCGCGCATCCGGCCAGCTTATATTCAGCCCGGGGTGCGTGCAATACAATCCGCAGATGCAGTGCGCGAACTGTCCGCCGCCGAGCGAACCGGCGCCTTCGATATGGGTGCGCCGTTTCGCCGGCTTGCTGCCGCCCGGCGGGAACGCGCTCGATCTGGCCTGCGGCGGCGGCCGGCATGCGCGGCTTCTGGCGGCCACGGGCCGGCGGGTGTTGGCCGTGGACCGCGACGCCGGCGCGCTGGCCGGGCTCGCTGCCTGCCCCGGCATCGACGTCCTGCAGGCCGATCTCGAAACCGGCGGCTGGCCGCTGGCGGGCCGCCGCTTCGCGGGCATTGTCGTAACCAATTACCTGCACCGGCCGCTGTTTCCGCATCTGGTGGCGGCGCTGGAGGCGGGGGGCGTGCTGATCTACGAGACCTTCATGCTCGGCAACGAGCGCTTCGGCCGGCCTTCGAATCCGGCCTTCCTGTTGCGTCCGGGCGAGCTGCTGGAGGCTTTCGGCGCGGCGCTGCAGGTAGTGGCCTTCGAGCAGGGCGAGGTGGCGCAGCCGAAGCCGGCCGCGGTGCAGCGCCTCTGCGCCGTGAAGGGTACGGCGCCTGCCCGCCTGCCCTGAGCGCGCTTTTCCTCGTTTCATTCCCCGATTCCCTCGTTTCGTCGCATCCGCCTTGAGCCGGTGGCGGCGGTCCGTCTAGTCTTTGCCCATCGCAACCCGATGGAGGCAGTCATGAAAAAGATCCTGGTGATTCTCGGCCATCCGCGCAAGGACAGTCTGTGCGGCGCGCTGGCCGCCGCCTATTCTGGGTCGGCGCGTGCCGCCGGCGCCGAGTTGCGCGAGCTGACTTTGGCGGACATGGTCTTCGACCCGGTGCTGCACGCGGGCTATCGCGGCGAGCAGGCGCTGGAGCCGGACCTCCTTGCCGCCCGCGAGGCGATCCAATGGGCCGAGCACCTGGTCTTCGTCTACCCGACCTGGTGGGGCGGCCTGCCGGCCCTGCTGAAGGGCTTCATCGACCGCGTCTTCCTGCCCGGCTTCGCCTTCAAGTACCGCAAGGACTCGCCCTGGTGGGATCGCCTGCTGGCCGGGCGCAGCGCGCGCCTGCTGGTGAGCATGGACACGCCGCCCTGGTACTACCGCTGGGTCTACCGCATGCCGGGCCACCACCAGATGCGCCGCACCATCCTCGAGTTCTGCGGCATCAAGCCGGTGCGCATCAGCCAGTTCGGGCCGGTGAAGGGCTCGACCGAGGCCCAGCGCGCCAAGTGGCTGGAGACCGCGGGCCGGGCGGCGCGCGCGGATGCCTGAATCAACCCGTTCAACCCCTCAGAAAGGACTGACACCATGGAATCGACTTTCGAGCACTCCCCCGAATACCGCGCCGCGCGCTGCCAGGTGCGCCGGTTGCGCGGCTTCTATGCCCACCTTGCGGTTTATCTCGCCGTGAACGCCGGGCTGCTGATCGTCAACCTGTTCTCGGCGCCGGGGCGCCTGTGGGTGGTGTGGCCGCTGGCCGGCTGGGGCGTCGGCGTCGTCATCCACGGCGCCGGCGTCTTTCTCGGCGGCCGCCTCTTCGGCGCGGCGTGGGAGGAGCGCAAGATCCGTGAGATCATGGAAAAAAGATAAGGCCCGACACGCATGCCCCGTCTCGCTGTCCAGACCGCCCTGGCCCTGCTGATCAACACCCTGATCGCGGCCTTCCTCACCGCGATCGGGGTGGGCGGCGGCTTCACCGTCAACCTGGTCTTTTCGTTCTGCATCGGCTTCGCCATCTTCATTCCCTGCATGGTGGCGATCCGGCTGGCGCGCGGCCCTGCGCAGATGATCGCCGGCATCGCCCTGTCGGTCGTGCTCGGCAGCGCCGTCGGCGTGGCGCTGGGCATGACGTTGACGGGGCATGGCCTGGAGCAGTGGACGTCCGAGCATGCCCTGCAGGCCCTGCTGATCGGGCTGATGTTCGGCGTCGGCGTGAGCTATCTGTTCTATTCGCGCGAGCGCATGGGCCAGCTGGAGTCCGAGCTGAAGGAGCGCGAACTGCGTCAGGCGCTGGCGGAAAAGGCGCGCGTCGACGCGCAATTGCGCATGCTGCAGGCGCAGATCGAGCCGCATTTCCTGTTCAACACCCTGGCCAATCTGTCGGTGCTGATCGGCAGCGACCCGGAGCGCGCAGAAAGGCTGCTGGCCGACCTCATCGCCTACCTGCGCGCCACCCTGCAGCGCACCCGAGAAGCGGAGCCTACTCTCGGCGACGAGATCGAGCTGTTGCGGCGCTACCTCGATATCCTCGGCCTGCGCCTGGGGCCGCGCCTGCGCGTCGCCTTCGACGTGCCGCCGGAGCTGCTGGCGCGCCCCTTCCCGTTGCTTATGCTGCAGCCGCTGGTGGAGAACGCCATCACCCACGGCATCGAGCCGCAGGTGGGCGGCGGCGAACTGCGCATCGCGGCGCGGCAGGAGCGGGGACGCCTGCAGCTCACCGTATCGGATACCGGCGTCGGTTTGCGCGAGGGCGGTTCGGGCACCGGATTCGGCCTGGAGAACGTGCGCGGCCGGCTCCATGCGCTGTTCGGCGATGCGGCGCGTCTCGACGTACGGTCAAACGCAGGACAGGGGGTCGTTGCCACGGTGGAAATTCCCGCATGAAGCCGACCGCGCTGATCGCCGACGACGAGCCGCTGCTGGCCGAGGACCTGCGCCGGCGCCTGGCGCGGCTGTGGCCCGAACTCGACATCGTCGCCGTCTGCCATGACGGCCCGGCGGCGCTGGCGCGCCTGGGGGAAGACCGGCCGGAGATCGCCTTCCTCGACATCCGCATGCCGGGGCTGACCGGGCTGGAGGTGGCGGCGCGGCTCGACTACCCCTGCCAGCTGGTGTTCGTCACCGCCTACGACCAGCATGCGGTGGAAGCCTTCGAGCAGGCGGCGGTCGATTACGTCCTGAAGCCGGCCGAGGATGCGCGCCTGGCGAAGACCGTCGCGCGGCTGCGCGGCACCCTGGCCGGCCCTTCGGACAGCGAACGCAGCCGGCTGGTCGCCGCGCTGGAAAAAGTCGGTCTCCGCGATACGGCGAAACCGGCGCCGCTGAAGTGGATCCGCGCCTCGGTGGGCGAGGCCGTGCGCCTGCTGCCGGTCGGGGACGTGCGCTACTTCCAGGCGGCGGACAAGTACACGGCGGTGATGACCGCCTCGGGCGAGCTGCTGATCCGCACGCCGATCAAGGAGCTGGCCGAGCAGCTCGACCCGGAGACCTTCTGGCAGGTGCACCGCGGCACCATCGTCAA